>NZ_JALPKN010000056.1 GCF_023630195.1 Actinotalea sp. C106
CAGGCCGAGCAGGCAGGTCGGGCCGTCGAGGACCACGCCACGCCCGACGACCTGGACTGACACCACGCCCACCCGCGCCTAGGCTCGTGGTCGACGCCCGGGCCCGGCCCGGGACCGGACGTCGCCCCGTCGGCCCAGGAGGTTCCATGACCCATCCCGAGGACCACGACGCGCCGCGACGCTCGCTCGACGGCGCCCGCGAGACGGCCGCCCTCGCGGCCAAGAACGAGCGCCTCGCCGAGGCGCTGCGGCAGGCGCGGGACCGGATCGTCGAGCTGCAGGGTCAGCTGGACGAGCTCGGGCGCCCGCCCGCGACCTTCGCGACCTTCCTCGAGGCGCGCCAGGACGGCACCGTCGAGATCATCTCCTCGGGGCGCAAGATGCACGTCCAGGCCGTACCCGGGGTCGACGTCGACGCCCTGCGCCCGGGCCAGGAGGTGCGCCTCAACGAGGCGTTCGCCGTGGTCGAGGCCGGTCGCTACGAGAACGTCGGGGAGATCGTCACGGTCAAGGAGCTCCTGGGTGACGACCGTGCCCTGGTGGTCGGGCGGGCCGACGAGGAGCGGGTGGTCCGGCTCGCCGGGTCGGTCCTGGACGAGCCCGTGCGGATCGGCGACGCGCTGACGGCCGAGACCAGGACCGGGTTCGTCTTCGAGCGGATCCCTCGCTCCGAGGTCGAGGAGCTGGTCCTCGAGGAGGTCCCGGACATCGACTACGCGGACATCGGCGGTCTCGGGTCCCAGATCGACCTGATCCGCGACGCGGTCGAGCTGCCGTTCCTGCACCCCGAGCTCTTCCGCGAGCACGGGCTGCGTCCCCCCAAGGGCGTGCTCCTCTACGGGCCGCCCGGGTGCGGCAAGACGCTGATCGCCAAGGCGGTCGCACGCTCCCTCGCCGAGACCCGGGGCGGGACGGGGGTCGACGGCACCGCGGCGAAGAGCTACTTCCTCAACGTCAAGGGCCCTGAGCTGCTCAACAAGTACGTCGGGGAGACCGAGCGTCACATCCGCCTGATCTTCGCGCGGGCCCGGGAGAAGGCCTCGCAGGGCAACCCGGTCGTCGTCTTCTTCGACGAGATGGAGTCGCTGTTCCGCACCCGGGGCACCGGGGTCTCGAGCGACGTCGAGACGACGATCGTGCCGCAACTGCTCAGCGAGATCGACGGCGTCGAGCGGCTCGACAACGTGATCGTCATCGGCGCCTCGAACCGTGAGGACATGATCGACCCGGCGATCCTGCGTCCCGGCCGCCTGGACGTCAAGATCAAGATCGAACGGCCCGACGCCGAGGCCGCGCGCGAGATCTTCGCCAAGTACCTGACCTCGGACCTGCCGCTGCACGCCGACGACCTCGCCGAGCACGGCGGGGACCCCGAGGTGACCGTCGAGGGCATGATCCAGAGCGTGGTCGAGCGGATGTACGCCGAGTCCGCCGAGAACGAGTTCCTCGAGGTCACCTACGCGTCGGGGGACAAGGAGGTCCTCTACTTCAAGGACTTCAGCTCGGGGGCGATGATCCAGAACGTCGTCGACCGCGCCAAGAAGACCGCGATCAAGGAACTCCTCGCGACCGGCGGCCGCGGCATCCGGGTGGACCACCTGCTGAGC
Source organism: Actinotalea sp. C106 (assembly GCF_023630195.1). Lineage (GTDB taxonomy): Bacteria > Actinomycetota > Actinomycetes > Actinomycetales > Cellulomonadaceae > Actinotalea. The sequence goes on from NZ_JALPKN010000056.1 coordinate 1,608, forward strand.
GCGTGCGTCGACGAGTTCAAGGAGAACGAGGACCTGCCGAACACCACCAACCCGGACGACTGGGCACGGATCTCGGGCAAGAAGGGTGAGCGGATCGTGTTCATCCGGACGATCGTGCAGGGCAAGGGCGGTACCGAGAGCGGCCGCACGATCGAGACGATGAGCCCGACCGGCCAGTACCTCTGACCTGCGCCCCGCGGGCCCGCACCGCGGGTGTCCGACCGCGGCACTAGCCTGGTCCGGTGAGCGTGCGCCGGGTGATGGGGATCGAGACCGAGTTCGGACTGGTCGAGCCGGGGCGTCCGGGAGCCAACCCGATGCTGCTCTCGAGCCATGTCGTGGCGGCCTACGCGGCGCTCGGCCCCGAGGGGGAGCGCGCCGGGGCCTCGGCCGGGGCGACCGGGCCCGCCGTGCGGCACCCCCGGTGGGACTACGAGGACGAGGACCCGCTCGCCGACGCGCGGGGCTTCCGCCTGGACCGTGCCTCGGCCCACCCGTCGATGCTCACCGACGACCCCTCGCGCCCGGCCGCAGCCGGTCCCGACGCCGGCGGTCCCGAGACCGCGGTGCCGGCCGAGCTCGCAGGCACCGCGGTGCGTCGCCCCGCGACCGACGAGTACGAGGACCCCGGTGCCGCGACCACCGTCCTGACCAACGGGGCCCGTCTGTACGTCGACCACGCCCACCCCGAGTACTCCTCGCCCGAGGTGACCTCCCCGCGCGCGGCGGTGGTCTGGGACAAGGCGGGGGAGCAGGTCGCCCTGCGCTCGGTCCGGCTGCTCGCGCAGAACCCGGCGATGCCGGATGTCGTGCTGTACAAGAACAACGTCGACGGCAAGGGCGCCTCGTACGGCATGCACGAGAACTACCTCGTCGACCGCCAGGTCCCCTTCGAGGAGCTCGTGCGCAGCCTCGTGCCGTTCCTCGTGACCAGGCAGGTGTTCGCCGGGGCGGGGCGGGTGGGCCTCGGGCAGACCGGCCGTGACGCCGGGTTCCAGATCAGCCAGCGGGCCGACTACGTCGAGGCCGAGGTCGGGCTCGAGACGACTCTGCGGCGCCCCATCGTCAACACCCGGGACGAGCCGCACGCCGACCGCGTGCGCTGGCGCAGGCTGCACCTGATCCTCGGGGACGCCACGCTCCTCGAGGTCGCGACCTGGCTGCGGCTCGGGACCACCTCGCTCGTCCTGTGGCTGATCGAGACCGGGCGCGAGCGTCCCGCGGTGCTTGAGCCCTTGCGGGCCCTGCGGCTGGCCGACCCGGTCGGTGCGGTGCGGACGGTGAGCCGGGACCTGACCCTGTCGCGGCCCCTGGACCTGGCCGACGGACGTCGGATGACGGCTCTGGAGATCCAGCGCGGGTACCTCGAGGCGGTCCGCGCGGCGATGGGCGACAGCCCCGATGCCGAGACGCAGGCCGTCCTGGACCGCTGGGACTCGGTGCTCGAGCGGCTGGGCTCCGACCCCCGCAGCTGCGCGCGCGAGGTCGAGTGGGTCGCCAAGCTGCGTCTGCTCGAGGGGATGCGGACGCGGGACCACCTCGCGTGGGACCACCCGAGGCTCGCCGCGATGGACATCCAGTGGTCGGACCTGCGACCCGAGCGAGGCCTCTACCACCGGCTCGCCGCGGCGGGAGCCGTCGAGCGGCTGACCGACGACGAGGAGGTCGCCCGCGCGGTCCACGAGCCACCGGCCGACACCCGCGCCTACTTCCGCGGCACGGTCGTCCGGAGGTTCGGCGCGGCCGTGCGGGCCGCGAGCTGGGACTCGGTCGTGCTGGACGTGCCCTCCTTGCCGTCGTTGCGCCGGATCCCGCTGCGGGACCCGTGGCGCGGTACCCGCGAGCACGTGGGCGTCCTGCTCGAGGAGTGCGAGGACGCGGCAGCGCTGGTCGAGCGCCTCGGCGCGGGCTGAACGCCTAGGATCGTCAAGGACGGCACCCGTCGGTGCCGGTGGCAGGATCGACGCAGCACCGGGAGGGCACCATGGCCGGTCAGGACCAGCGCCAGCACCGTCGTGAGGACGAGGAGCCGGCCGACCAGCCCGAGCCCGTCCCCACCGCTCCGGCGGCCCAGGCCCGGGACGCCGAGGTCGACTCCCTGCTCGAGGAGATCGACGAGGTGCTCGAGTCCAACGCCGAGTCCTTCGTGCGCGGGTTCGTGCAGAAGGGCGGGCAGTGAGTGCCGATGCGCCCCGACCACGGCAGGCTCCCTGAGACCTTCACCACGCCGGGCACCTCGTCCTTCCTGGACTTCCTCGCCCGGCACGACCCGTCACTGCTGCCCCCGGGACGACCGCTGCCCGCGGGCGAGGTGCCGGCCTCCCCGAGCGCCACGACGATCGTCGCCCTCGCCTTCGACGGCGGCGTCGTGCTCGCGGGGGACCGACGGGCGACCGCCGGGTCGATGATCGCGAGCCGGCACATCGAGAAGGTCTTCCCGGCGGACGAGTACTCGGCCGTGGGCATCGCGGGGACGGCCGGTCTCGCCCTCGAGCTCGTACGGCTGTTCCAGCTCGAGCTCGAGCACTACGAGAAGATCGAGGGCAGCCTGCTGTCCCTCGACGGCAAGGCGAACCGGCTCGCCACCATGATCCGCGGCAGCCTGGGCCTGGCGATGCAGGGCCTCGCGGTGGTGCCGCTCTTCGGCGGCTACGACCTGAGCCGCGAGGTGGGGCGCATCTTCTCCTACGACGTCACCGGTGGGCGGTACGAGGAGACCGACTTCCACGCCGTCGGGTCCGGGGCCGTCTTCGCCCGGGGCTCGCTCAAGAAGCTCTGGTGGGCCGGGATGGCCGAGCACGACGCCGTGCGCACCGCGGTGCACGCCCTGGTCGACGCCGCCGACGACGACTCCGCGACCGGTGGCCCGGACTCCACCCGCCGCATCTGGCCCGTGGTCGCGACGGTCACGGCCCGCGGGTACCACCGCGTCGAGGACGCAGCACTGGCGGCTGCGCACGCCGAGGTCGAGGGCGTCCGCCGAGCCACCGAGGCGGGGGGAGGGGAAACACGATGAGCATGCCCTTCTACGTCTCACCAGAGCAGCTGATGAAGGACCGGGCGGACTACGCCCGCAAGGGCATCGCGCGGGGCCGTTCGGTGGTGGTGCTGGCCTACGCGGACGGCATCGCCTTCGCGACCGAGAACCCGTCGCGGGCCCTGCACAAGATCTCCGAGATCTACGACCGCATCGCCTTCGCGGCGGTCGGCAAGTACAACGAGTTCGAGAACCTCCGGGTCGCCGGGGTGCGGTACGCGGACCTCCGGGGCTACTCCTACGACCGGTCGGACGTCAACGCCCGCGGGCTGGCCAACGCCTACGCCCAGACCCTCGGCACCGTCTTCACCACGGAGTCCAAGCCCCTCGAGGTCGAGCTCGTGGTCGCCGAGGTGGGCGCGACGCCCGAGGCGGACCAGATCTACCGCCTGTCCTACGACGGCTCGGTCGCCGACGAGCGCGACCACGTCGTCATGGGGGGCCAGGCCGAGGTGCTGGCCGACCGCCTCTCGGCCGGGTGGCAGCCCGGGCTGGACCTGGCGGGCGTGGTGCGTCTGGCCGTCGACGTGCTCGGCACCCAGGCCGAGGGCGACCCGCGACCGCTCGACCCGGGGCAGCTCGAGGTCGCGGTGCTGGACCGGCACCGGCCGCGCCGTGCCTTCCGGCGTCTGGGGGCCCCTGCCCTCGCCGAGCTTCTCGAGGGCTCGCCGCCCGACGAGCGGGTCTGACCCGTGGACCGTCGGATCTTCGGCCTCGAGACCGAGTACGGGGTCACCTGCGCGGTCGACCAGGGACGAGGCCTCTCGGCCGACGAGGTCGCGCGCTACCTCTTCCGCAAGGTGGTCGCCTGGGGGCGGTCCTCGAACGTCTTCCTGCGCAACGGCTCGCGGCTCTACCTCGACGTCGGCTCCCACCCCGAGTACGCGACCGCGGAGTGCGACGACGTGTACGACCTCGTCGCCCACGACCGCGGCGGCGAGCGGGTGCTAGAAGGACTCGTCGCCGACGCGCAGGAGCGCCTCGAGCACGAGGGGGTCCCGGGCCGGATCCACCTGTTCAAGAACAACACCGACTCGGCCGGCAACTCCTACGGCTGCCACGAGAACTACCTGGTCCGGCGCCAGGGGGACTTCGGGCGGCTCGCCGACGTCCTGGTGCCCTTCCTGATCACCCGGCAGGTCCTGACCGGTGCGGGCAAGGTGCTGCCCACCCCGCGAGGGGCGACCTACTGCCTGTCGCAGCGGGCCGACCACATCTGGGAGTCGGTCTCGAGCGCGACCACCCGGTCCCGCCCGATCATCAACACGCGCGACGAGCCCCACGCCGACGCCGAGGCCTACCGCCGCCTGCACGTCATCGTGGGCGACTCCTCGATGGCCGAGCCCACCACCGTGCTCAAGGTGGGGGCGACCGACCTGCTGCTGAGGATGGTCGAGGCCGGGGTGCCGATGCGGGAGATCTCCCTCGAGAACCCCATGCGGGCGATCCGCGAGATCAGCCACGACCGGAGCGGCACCGCGCCGGTGCAGCTCGCCAACGGTCGCACGGCGACCGCCCTCGACATCCAGGACGAGCTGCTGGCGCGGGTCCAGGCCTTCGTGGCCGACCACGTCGAGCAGACCCCCGTGATCAAGCAGGTGCTCGAGCTGTGGGAGCGGGGCCTGCACGCGGTGCGCTCGGGTGACCTCTCCCTGGTCGACCGAGAGCTGGACTGGGTCATCAAGCTGCGCCTCATCGAGCGCTATCAGGCCAAGCACGGTCTCGAGCTGGACGACCCGCGGGTCGCGCGGCTCGACCTGGCGTACCACGACATCTCCCGTACCGAGGGGCTCTACAACCTGCTCGCGGCACGGGGCATGGTCGACCGGGTGGTCTCCGACCTCGAGGTCTTCGAGGCGACGGCGGTCCCGCCCCAGACCACCCGGGCCAAGCTGCGGGGGGACTTCGTCCGCCGTGCCCAGGAGGCCCGCCGCGACTACACGGTCGACTGGGTGCACCTCAAGCTCAACGACCAGGCCCAGCGCACCGTGCTCTGCAAGGACCCGTTCCGCAGCGTCGACGAGCGCGTGGACCGCCTGCTCGAGTCGATGTGACCGACGCGTGACGCGGTCGTGACGGTGCTCCGGCCGCGGCGGCCGGCCGGCTCACGAGACCGTACAGTGGTCGCTGCGCAGACCAGAGGTCTGCCGTCACCGCAGCGCCCGGAGGGGCGCGTCGAGAGGAGCCGTGTGCGTCGTCGGGCTGGAGCTCTTGCCACCGTGCTCATGGTCGTCGTGCTCGGTGCGTGCGCCTCGGAGAGCGAGCCGAGCGTGGACGTCGTCGTGACCGGGGAGTCCGGTGAGGTCCCCGAGCTCGCCTATGAGATGCCCCTCGTGATCGAGGAGGCCATGACCGAGGTCGTCTGGGAGGGGCAGGGCCCCGCCGTGGTCGAGGGTGAGCCCGTCCTGGTGAACTTCTACGCCGAGGACGGCGCCGAGGGGACGGTGCTGGGTGAGACCTTCTCGAGCGACCCCAAGCCGTACCTGCTGTCCCCGGACGCGCTCGGCGTCGACATCTACGAGGCCCTCGAGGGCCGGACCGTCGGGTCGCGGATCCTGCACATGGTCCCCGGGGATGCGAGCACCCCGCCGACCGTCGCCGTCTTCGACCTGCTGCCGACCCGCGCCGAGGGCGAGCAGGTGGAGGCCCGTGAGGGTCTCCCGACGGTCGAGCTGGCCGGGACGGGCGAGCCCTCGATCACCATCCCCGACGTCGAGCCGCCCGGTGACCTGGTGGTGCAGCCCCTCCAGCGTGGCAGCGGCGACCAGGTCGCCCCCGGTCAGGTCGTGACCGTCCAGTACACCGGCGTGGCGTGGTCGGACGGTGCGGTCTTCGACACCACCTGGGCCCCCGGCAAGCTCCCCGCGACCTTCCCGATCGGCGTCGGCTCGGTCATCGCGGCGTGGGACGAGGGCCTCGTCGAGCAGACGGTCGGCAGCCAGGTACTGCTCGTGGCCCCGCCCGCGATGGGCTACGGCGGCGACGAGACCGAGCTCTCCGAGGAGACCCTCGTCTTCGTCGTGGACATCCTGGCCGCCACCGGCGGCCCGAGCTCCTAGAGGAGGCCCAGCATGGCCGTGGCAGTCCGGGTGATCCCCTGTCTCGACGTCGACGCCGGCCGCGTGGTCAAGGGCGTCAACTTCGCCGACCTGCGGGACGCGGGCGACCCCGTCGAGCTCGCACGACGATATGACGCCGAGGGCGCCGACGAGATCACCTTCCTCGACGTCTCGGCCTCCTCGGGGGACCGTCAGACGACCTACGACGTGGTCGGACGCACGGCCGAGGAGGTCTTCGTCCCGCTCACGGTCGGCGGTGGTGTCCGGTCGACCGAGGACGTCGACCGGCTGCTCCGTGCCGGGGCCGACAAGGTCGGGGTCAACACCGCGGCGATCGCTCGCCCCGAGCTGGTCCAGGAGATCGCTCAGCGCTTCGGCAGCCAGGTCCTGGTGCTCTCGGTCGACGCACGACGGGTCGTGGACGGCCCGCCGACCCCCTCGGGCTACGAGGTCACGACCCACGGCGGCCGTCGAGGCACGGGGATCGACGCGGTCGCGTGGGCGCGCCAGGCGGTCGAGCTCGGTGCCGGTGAGGTGCTGCTCAACTCGATGGACGCCGACGGCACCACCGCGGGCTTCGACCTCGAGATGCTCGCCGCCGTCCGGGAGGCCGTGGCCGTCCCGCTGATCGCGAGCGGCGGTGCCGGCACGCCCGAGCACTTCGTCGCGGCCGCGCGGGCCGGGGCCGACGCGCTGCTCGCCGCGAGCGTCTTCCACTTCGGGGTGATGACCGTGGCCGACGTCAAGCAGCACCTGCGGGACGCGGGGATCCCCGTCCGCTGAGTTCTCTCCCCCGGGGGGTCGCCGTCAGCCTGCGCGCCCTCGGCACGTGGATGTCGGAGCCGCGTGAGATGCTCGGAGCATCCCCTCGATGGAAGGACGTCCTCGTGCGCGCGCGCCCGGTCAGGCCCGAACCACCCGTAGGGCCGTCCGACGACGGTCCTCGCGCCGCCCTCACGGGCGGGGTCGCGCGGCGGTCCTTCCAGCTCGTCGTCCGGGGGCTCGCGGCCCAGCCGCGCACCTACACCCTGGCCATCGTCACCTCGGGCATCTTCGGCGCCCTCACCGTCGCGGTCAGCCAGGTGCTGGGGGCGGTCACCGACCGCGTCGTGGTCCCCGGCGTCGCCGGTGACCTCGACGGCACCGGTGCCGTGTGGCTCGCGGGGCTCGCCCTGCTCGGCGTCGCGGTAGCCCTGGGCATCTCGGTCGCGGGGCGCCGCATCTTCGCCGGGATCGGCGTCTCCGACCTGCAGGCGGGCCACCGGCGAGCCGTGACGCGGCAGTACCTCCGCCTGCCGATGTCCTGGCACCGGGCCCACCCCACCGGCCAGCTGCTCTCCAACGCCAACGCCGACGTCGAGGCCGCCACCGGTGTGTTCAACCCCCTGCCCTTCGCCCTCGGTGTCGTCGTGATGATCGTCGTGGCGGCCGTCGCCCTCTTCAGCGTCGACGTGTGGCTCGCCGTGACCGCCCTGGTGGTGCTGCCGATCGCCGTCCTCGCCAACCTCGTGTTCCAGCGCTACATGTCCCCGGCGATCACGCGTGCCCAGCAGCTGCGGGCCGAGGTCTCGGACGTGGCTCACGAGAGCTTCGAGGCGGCCCTGCTGGTCAAGTCCCTCGGGACCGAGGCCCGCGAGGAGGCACGCTTCGCCGAGCGCGCCGACGCGCTGCGCGCCGCCAACGTCCGCGTGGGCAAGGTCCGGGCGGTCTTCGACCCCGTGATCGACCTGCTCCCCAGCCTGGGCACCCTGATGGTGCTGCTGGTCGGTGCGAGCCGGGCCGCGAGCGGGGCGGTCGACACGGGTGAGATCGTCTCGGCCGCGTACCTCCTGACCCTCATGGCCGTGCCCGTGCGCGCCTTCGGCTGGGTGCTGGGCGAGCTCCCCCGGGGCCTCGTCGGCTACGACCGGATCTCCCGGGTCCTGGACGCGCGCGGGGCACTCTCGGTGGGCGCCCGCGCCCTCGACCCCACGGACCGAGGGCTGCACGTCCGCCTCGAGGACGTCGGCCTGACGGTGCCGGGGCAGGACGGACCGCAGACCCTCCTCGACGAGATCGACCTCGAGCTGCGTCCCGGCCGCACCGTGGCGCTCGTCGGTGTGACCGGGGCGGGCAAGACGACCCTCGTCGGGCTGCTCAGCCGCCTGCAGGACCCGACCCGTGGCACGGTCCTGCTCGACGGCCTCGACCTGCGCGAGGTGCGCGACCAGGACCTGACCTCTCAGGTCGCTCTCGTCGCCCAGCAGACCTTCCTCTTCGAGGACACCGTCCGGGCGAACGTCACCCTGGCCGACGAGGACGACCCGACGGCGCCCACCGACGAGGCGGTGTGGGAGGCGCTGCGGCTGGCCCGGGTCGACCAGGTCGTCCAGGCCCTGCCCGGCGGGCTCGACGCGCCGCTCGGTGAGCGGGGGGCGAACCTCTCGGGCGGCCAGCGCCAACGCATCGCGATCGCCCGGGCTCTGGTGCGCCAGCCACGCCTGCTCGTCCTCGACGACGCGACCTCGGCGGTCGACCCCGGCATCGAGCAGGAGATCCTCGCTGGTCTCCGCCACGGCGGGCAGGGCCCCACCGTCCTGATGGTGGCCTACCGGATGTCCTCGGTGATCCTCGCCGACGAGGTCGTCCACCTGCATGCCGGACGCGTGGTCGACCGGGGGGCGCACGAGGACCTCCTCGCGCGGGACCCCGGCTACCGGGCCCTCGCGACGGCGTACCAGGACGAGACGGCCCGCCGTGAGGCCGAGATCGCGACGCACGCCAGCAGCGCGACGCAGGGGGGGAAGCGATGAGCAGCACCGCACCCGAGGGCGTGCGCCTCGAAGGCACCAGCAGTCTCGGAGCCGGGGCGACCCTGCGCCGGGGGCTGGCGATCTCGCCGCAGCTCCGCGACGGGCTGGTCATCACCGTGCTCCTCGCGGTCGTGGCCGCCAGCGGGCGCGTGGTCGTGCCGATCGCCGTCCAGCAGACCATCGACACCGCGATCCTCGCCGACGGCGGGCCGCAGACCTCGCGGGTCGTCGTGCTGGTGTCGCTCGCCGCGGTCGCCCTGCTCATCGCGGGGGCTGCCTCGGCCCTCGTCAACGTCCGGCTCTTCCGCAGCAGCGAGGCGGGTCTGGCGACCCTGCGCACCCGGGCCTTCCGCCACGTGCACGACCTCTCGGTGCTCACCCAGAGCACCGAGCGCCGAGGCAGCCTCGTCTCGCGGGTGACGAGCGACGTCGACACGATCTCGCTGTTCGTGCAGTGGGGCGGCATCATGCTGCTCGTCTCGGTGCTGCAGATCGGCGTCGCGACGATCCTGATGCTCGTGTACTCGTGGCAGCTGACGCTGGTCGTGTGGCTCTGCTTCCTCCCGCTCCTGCTGATCCTGCGCCCCGCGCAACGCCGGGTGAGCATCGCGTACGCAGCCGTGCGGCAGCGGGTCGGCGCGATGCTGGGTGCGGTCTCGGAGTCGGTCGTCGGTGCCGAGACCATCAAGGCCTACGGCGTGGGAGAACGGACGCAGCGGCGGATCGACCGCGCCGTCCGGGCCACCCGCGACGCGATGGTCAAGGCTCAGGTCCGTGTCGCGCTCGTCTTCTCGAGCGGTGTGCTGGTCGCCAACCTCGTGCTGAGCGCGGTGGTCGTGGTCGGCACCTTCCTGGGCATCGACGGTACGCTCAGCGTCGGTCGGGTCCTCGCCTTCCTGTTCCTGGTGCAGCTCTTCACCGGGCCGGTCCAGATGGCCACCGAGATCCTCAACGAGCTGCAGAACGCCCTGGCGGGGTGGCGGCGCGTGATCGGCGTGATCGACACCGAGGTCGACGTGCACGACGCGGGGGAGCAGGGGCGCACCACACCCCGTGGCCCCGCCGAGGTCGAGCTGCGGGGGGTCGCCTTCTCCTACCCCGACGGTCCGCGCGTCCTGCACGGCGTCGACCTCCTGCTCCCTGCTCGGGCCAAGGTTGCCGTGGTGGGGGCCACGGGGTCGGGCAAGACGACCCTCGCCAAGCTCGTCACGCGCCTCGTGGACCCGGCCGAGGGCACCGTCCTGCTCGACGGGGTCGACCTGCGTGACGTGCCGCTGGCGAACCTGCGGGAGCGGGTCGTCCTCGTCCCGCAGGAGGGCTTCCTCTTCGAGGGCACCCTGGCCGAGAACGTCGCCTACGGCGGCCGGGGGGTGGCGGGGACCTGGGCCGCCGAGGACGCGACCGAGCGCGACGCCGCCGTGCAGCGCGCCTTCGACGAGCTCGGGCTCTCCGACTGGCTCGGCGACCTGCCCTCGGGGTTGCGGACCCACGTCGGGCAGCGCGGGGAGCGGCTCTCGGCGGGGGAGCGCCAGCTGGTCGCCCTCGCCCGCGCCCATCTCGCCGGGGCCGACTACCTCGTGCTCGACGAGGCGACGAGCGCCGTCGACCCGGCGACCGAGGTCCGGATCGCGCGAGCACTGGACCAGCTGACCGCCGGTCGCGGGACGCTGACCATCGCGCACCGGCTCTCGACCGCCGAGGCCGCCGACGTGGTGGTGGTCGTCGAGGCGGGGGAGGTCGTCGAGGTCGGTCCGCACGCCGAGCTCGTCGCGGCCGGGGGGCACTACGCGGGGATGCACGCGGCCTGGCTCGCGCAGACCAGGTAGGCACCCGTGGCAGGATCGTCAGGTGCCTGAGAACTCCGCCCCCGACGACAGCCCCTCCCGCGACCTGCGCGTGCCGAGCGCCCTCGACCCGGCCGTCGCGGACCGGTTGAGCCGCGACCCTGCGGGTCTCGTGTGCGCCGTCGTGCAGCAGCACGACACGCGCGAGGTCCTCATGGTCGGCTGGATGGACGACGAGGCGCTGCACCGCACCTTGACCACCGGCCGGGTGACCTTCTGGAGCCGGTCCCGACAGGAGTACTGGCGCAAGGGGGACACCTCGGGGCACGTGCAGCACGTGCGGTCGGTCGCCCTCGACTGCGACGGCGACGCCGTCCTGGTGAGCGTCGACCAGGTGGGGGTCGCCTGCCACACCGGGACCCGTAGCTGCTTCGAGGCCGGGGGCGACCTCGGCGCCACCGTGGCGGCGGAGGCGTCGGCATGATCGAGCCCACGCCCGCCGCCGGTCAGGCCGCGCCGGGGACCGACCCCCTCGTCGAGGTCCCGTGGGGGACCACCTGGCCCACCCTCGGCACGTTCCGCGAGCTGGCGCGCGACCGCCGTGTGGTCCCCGTGGTGCGCAGGTTGCTCGCCGACGACGTCACCCCCGTCGGGCTCTACCGCACGCTCGCCGGTGGCCGGCCTGGGACCTTCGTGCTCGAGTCTGCCGAGGTCGACGGCACGTGGTCGCGCTACTCCTTCGTCGGGGTCCGGTCACGCGCGACCCTGACGGTCGAGGACGGGCAGGCGAGGTGGACCGGCGACGTCCCTGTGGGCGTCCCGCAGGGTGGCGACGTGCTCGAGGTGCTCGAGGCGACCCTGGACGCGCTGCGTACCCCGGCCCTGCGCGGGCTGCCGCCGTTGACCGGGGGTCTCGTCGGAGCCCTCGGGTGGGACGTCGTGCGGCACTGGGAGCCCACCCTGCCCGCGCTGGCCCCCGAGGAGCTCGGTGTGCCTGAGCTCACGCTCTGCCTCGCGACGGACCTCGCCGTGGTGGACCACGTCGACGGCTCGGTCTGGCTCATCGCCAACGCGATCAACTTCGACGACACCGACGAGCGCGTCGACGAGGCGCACGCGGACGCCGTCGCACGGCTGGACGCCATGCAGGTGGCCCTCGGTCATCCCACGCCCGCCGGCACCGGGGTGCTCGTGGACATCCCCGAGCCCGAGCTCGAGTTCCGCAGCACGCGGGCCGAGTTCGAGGCGGCCGTGCGCCAGGGCAAGGAGGCGATCCGCGAGGGCGAGGTCTTCCAGGTGGTCCTCTCCCAGCGTCTCGACCTGGACTGCCCGGCCGAGCCCCTCGACGTGTACCGCGTGCTCCGCACGATCAACCCGAGCCCGTACATGTACTACTTCCAGCTCCAGGACGCCTCGGGCCAGGACTTCGCCGTCGTCGGCTCGAGCCCCGAGACCCTCGTGAAGGTGACGGGCGGGCGGGTCGTCACGTACCCGATCGCCGGGTCCCGGCCCCGCGGGACGACCCCCGAGGAGGACGCCGAGCTGGCCGAGGAGCTGCTCGAGGACCCCAAGGAGCGGGCCGAGCACATCATGCTCGTCGACCTCTCCCGCAACGACCTGGTCAAGGTCTGCGTACCGACCAGCGTCGAGGTCGTCGAGCTGATGGCGGTCAAGAGGTTCAGCCACATCATGCACATCTGCTCGACCGTCGTCGGCCGTCTGCGTGAGGGTGCGACCGCACTCCAGGCCCTCGTCGCGACCTTCCCCGCGGGGACGCTCTCGGGCGCTCCCAAGCCGCGGGCCATCGCCCTCATCGACGAGCTCGAGCCCGCCCGCCGGGGGATCTACGGCGGGACCGTCGGCTACTTCGACTTCGCGGGGGACATGGACATGGCCATCGCCATCCGCACCGCGCTCATCCGGGACGGGCGCGCGAGCGTGCAGGCCGGTGGCGGGATCGTCGCCGACTCGGTCGAGGCCCTCGAGTACGCCGAGTCCCGCAACAAGGCCGCAGCAGCGGTGCGTGCCGTGCAGGTCGCTGCTCGACTACGGCGAACCCCATGATCTGGCTGCCGCGCCGCCGCGCCGTCCTCCTCGGGCTGGTGCTGGGGGCGTCGACGGCGATCGCGGGTTCGGTGGCCTGGGTGGGTGCCGTCACCACGAGCGCCGTCGAGGCCGAGGTCGCCCTGGCAGTGCCTGGGTCGGTGGCCGCGCCCGGCGTCACCGCCGCAGGCCTCGTGCTGCT
>NZ_JALPKN010000570.1 GCF_023630195.1 Actinotalea sp. C106
AGCACCGGCGTCGGGTCGCGGCCGAGGGGCTGCTGCCCCCCGCGGACCTGCCCGCGCACTCCCCCGCCCTGCGGCGCATCGCGATCCTGCTGACCGTGGCGTTCGCGGGCCAGGCCTTCGGGTACAGCGTGACCTCCGCCTGGCTGCCCACCCTGCTCAACGAGGAGCGCGGGCTGGACCTCGCGGCCTCAGGGGCGGTGGCCTCCCTGTTCCAGATCGCCGCGGTGATCGGGGCGCTGGGGGTGCCCGTGCTCGCGGCCCGCAGCCGGTGGTGGGTGCCCGCGGCCGTGGTCGGGGCGCTGTGGTGCTCGCTGCCCCTCGGCCTGCTCCTCGCCCCCGGCGCCTACACCGTGTGGACCCTGCTGGGCGGGATCGCGCAGGGAGCCGGGTTCGTCGTCATCTTCTCGATCGTGGTGCGCGTGACCCGCAGCGACCGCGAGGCCACCGGCATGTCCGCGCGCATCCAGGCCGGCGGCTACCTCGCCGCCGCGGGCGGGCCCGTCCTCGCCGGGGCGCTGCACTCGGCCGCCGGCACCTGGACCGTCCCGCTGCTCGCGGTGCTCGTCGCGACCACCCTCTTCACGACAGCTGCGCTCCTCGGTGCGCGGACGGCGCGGGACCAGCACGGGCACGGATGAGCCGACGGCCTAACGCCCTGTCACACTTTCGGGTCATGGGCGTCAGTCGAGTCGTGATCATGCCGATAGAGCAGGCATGAGAAGCCCCCGGTCCTTGCGCACCCTTGCCCTCGTCCCGGTGGGCGCGCTGTGCCTGGGGCTGAGCTGCGCGGCGGTCGCCCCGCAGGCCGAGGCCGCGCCGCTGCACGCTGCGAAGCCCGCCGTCGAGGAGCCC
>NZ_JALPKN010000571.1 GCF_023630195.1 Actinotalea sp. C106
GCCTCCTCGACCACGCCCGAGCCCTCGGGTGCGGGGCGCTCGACGCCCGAGGTCGGCGGCGTCTGCGCCGTCCGGGGCTCGGGGGCGTCGGCGCCGGGGTCGGCGAGGTCGATGGGAGGCACAGCCCTCAGGGTAGGGCTTTCCGTCGTGGCGGTGCGGGGCCTTCCGTGCAGGTCAGCCGTGCCGTCGAGCCGTGCACCTCGGGCGGGCCGTTCAGTCGGTCCGCTCGAGCCCTTCGAGGAAGGCCTGCACGACGGCGGTGTCCTGGTCGCCCAGGCCCGCGGCGGTGAGGTCGGTGAAGACCTGCCGCACGACGTCGGTCTGCGGGGAGGCCGTGCCGGTGCGGCGCAGCTCGTCGACCGCGAAGCCCAGGTCCTTGACCATGAACCGGGCGGGCCCCGAGGGGCTGTGGTCATGGGTCGCGAACCGGTGCTTCTTGACCTCGAGCAGCCGGCTGCCCGCGTAGCCCCCGCCCAGCAGGTCGAGCATCGCGCCGACGTCGATCCCGGCGCGCTCGGCCAGCACCGAGGCCTCGCCCAGGGCCAGGACGGTGGCCGCGACGATCATCTGGTTGCACGCCTTGGCGACCTGGCCGGCCCCGAGCGGGCCCAGCGGGACCGGGGTCCCGGCGGCGGCCAGCACGGGCAGCGCGAGGGCGACGTCCTCCTCGGTCCCGCCCACCATGATCGAGAGCGTGCCGGCCTGCGCGCCCTCCTCGCCGCCGCTCACCGGGGCGTCCACCACCCGGGCGAGCTCGCCCGTCTCGGCCCGTAGGCGCGCGTCGAGCCGGCGCAGGCCGTCGGCCGAGACGGTCGAGCTGACCACCACGGGCAGCGGCCGCACCACTCC
>NZ_JALPKN010000572.1 GCF_023630195.1 Actinotalea sp. C106
CAGCGCGCCCTGGCCGCCGACGCCGAGGGCACCGGCCTCGCCGAGATCCACGCCGAGCTCGGCGCCACCCTGGGCCTGACCGCCGCAGACCAGGAGCGCCTCGCCGAGCTCGAGATGGCCACCGAGGCCGACCTGCTGCACCCGGTGCCCGCCGTCTTGCCGCGGCTGCGCGAGGCCCGGAAGGCCGCCGGGCGGGTGGTCTTCGTCTCGGACATGTACCTGCCGGCCGAGTTCATCACCGAGCAGCTGCGCCAGCACGGGGCCTGGTGCGAGGGCGATGTGCTCTACGTGTCCCACGCGCACCGCACCTCCAAGCGCTCGGGCACCCTCTTCGCGACGGTCGCGGCCGGCGAGGGGGTGCGCCCCCAGGACCTGCGCCACTACGGCAACGACGACGACGCCGACGTCCGCGCGGCCCGCCGTGCCGGGGCCCAGGGGGTCCTGCTGCCGGAGGGCAACCCCGGCCGGTTCGAGCTCCTCCTGCAGCGGCACCGCGAGAGCACCGACGGGCTCTCGGCGGCGATGGCGGGGGCCTCGCGCCTGGCGCGGCTCGACGTGCGCGCGTGGACGAGCCGCGAGCGGGCCCTCATCGAGGTAGCCGCCGGGGTGCTCGCGCCCGTCCTGACCAGCCACCTCGCCGCCGAGCTGCGGCACGTCAAGGCCGCCCAGGCCGCTGAGCTGACCTTCACCGACGACGCCCCCGGTCGCACCCTCATGCGCCTCGCGGTGCGGCTCGGACCGGACCTGCCCCTGCGCATCGAGCCTGGCACCCGGCTCGACGACGCCGGGATGCCCCGCGGCCGCCGCCCCGTCGTCGAGCTGTGCGCGGCGGGCCTGGG
>NZ_JALPKN010000573.1 GCF_023630195.1 Actinotalea sp. C106
CCGTCGGTGCCCGTCGCGGTCCCCGCCCAGCCGGTCGACGAGGCGCCTGCCTGGAGCGACGCCCCGTACCAGGGGGCGCACGAGGAGCCGCGCACCCCGGCGCGGGCCGAGGAGGAGGCCGGGCCGTCCTTCCTGGGCGAGGAGCGGGAGCCGTCGACCGGTGCGGTCGAGGTCCCCAGGGTCTTCGAGGAGCGGTCGCCGCGCCGCAGCAGCAACGACGACCTCGACCTGCCCGACTTCCTCAAGCACTCCTGACGCGTCGGGCGACGGTGCGACCGCCCCTCCTCGAGGTCGACCTCGGCCCGGGGGTGCGGGCGGCGTTCACGATGGCGGTCGAGCCCGGCGGGCGAGGCGACAGCACGGCCTCGGTCTCACCGCACGGGGCCTTCAACCTCGGGCTCGGCCTGGGGGAGGAGGACGAGGTGGTGCTCGCGCGTCGAGCGCGGCTGGCGGACTGGACCGGCGTGCCGGTGGTCGCTGCCAGGCAGGTGCACGGCACCCACGTGCATCCCGTGACTGCTGCGCCTCGGGACCGTGCCGAGGTGCCGGCGGCGGACGGCCTCGTCACCACCTCGAGCGAGGTGGGTCTGGTGGTGCTCGCCGCCGACTGCGTGCCGATCCTGCTCTGCGACCCGATCAACCGGGTGGCGGCGGCCGTGCACGCGGGCCGCGCCGGGGTGCTCGGGGACGTCGTGGGGCAGGCCGTCGCAGCGATGGTCGGTCGCGGTGCGCAGGTCGCCGACCTGAGGGCCGTGGTGGGCCCGGCCGTGTGCGGATCCTGCTACGAGGTGCCCGCCGAGCTGGCCGCCCAGGTGGTGGCCGTGGTGCCGGAGGCCCGG
>NZ_JALPKN010000574.1 GCF_023630195.1 Actinotalea sp. C106
GGCCGACCTCGACCCCGCGGGCCACCAGGAGGGCTGCGAGCTCCCCGGCGTGCGGGGTCAGCACCACGAGCGGGTCGAGCCGCTCGGGCAGCAGGGCGAGCCCGCCGGCGTCGACCACCACCGGCAACCGCTGCTCGAGGGCCTGGGCCAGGGCCGCCCGGGCCCGTCCTGACTGCTCGTCCTCGCAGGACAGCCCCGGGCCCAGCACCCAGGCCTGGACGTGGACCTCGGCCGTCGTGGCGGCGACCACCTCGGGGTGGGCCGTCACCACGGCCGAGGCCACCGCCTCGGGCCCCACGTAGCGCACCATCCCGCAGCCCGCGCCCTGGGCACCGGCCACCGTGAGGACGGCCGCCCCGGGGTAGGTCGAGGTGCCGGCGACCACACCGACCACCCCACGGCTGTACTTGTGGTCCGAGCCCCCCGGCACGGGCCAGAGCCGGCGCACGTCCTCGACCTCGAGCCGTTGGACCGGTCCGCGGCTCACCTGGTCCGCGAGCACCGCCTCCAGGCCGAGGTCGACCACCTCGAGCCGACCGACCAGCGCGGTGGCCGGCGGCAGCAGCAGCCCCGCCTTGACCGCCCCGAAGCACACGGTCCGGTCGGCCCGCAGCACGGGTCCCGGCACGCCGCCGTCCTCGACGCCGATACCGCTGGGCACGTCGACCGCGATGACCCGGGGACGACCGGCGTCGGTGCCCGGCCCCTGGCCCTGCGGGTCGACGTCGCGGCAGAGCTCGTCGAGCCCCGCCACCAGCTCGGCAGCCGCACCACGCAGCCCGCCCCGGCCCCCCATGCCGAGCAGGCCGTCCAGCACGACGTCCCCCCGCAAGGCCTG
>NZ_JALPKN010000575.1 GCF_023630195.1 Actinotalea sp. C106
TACGATCCGACTTGCCCCGACCGCTGCTCCGGCGCCGCCCGCCCCCAGCGCCAGCCCTTCGACGACGTCGGCTCAGCCCGCCTTCGCCTCGCCGGCCCCCAGCTCGCCCGCCCAGCTTTCGCAGACCCCGCCTTCGCAGACCCAGCCTTCGCAGACCCAGCCTTCGCAGACCCAGCTTTCGCAGACCCCGCCTTCGCAGACCCCGCCTTCGCGGCCCCAGCCGCCACGCCTGTCGCTGCCCCTCCCGGGCACCACGGCACCCGCCGACTACGCCCCGCTGCCCTCTGGTCAGGGCCCGGCCCACGCCCCGCTGCCCGGCGGCCGAGGCCCCGTCGTCCCACCCGCACCGCGTCCCCCAGGCCCGGTGGGACGCTGGTGGTCCTCGGTCCGCCAGCGGCTCGACCTCGACCTGACGGTCCACGGCCTCGCCTACCTCGGGGTGCTGCTGCTCTTCGTCGGGGTGTTCGGTCTGGTGGCCTTCGCCTTCGGCGACGTCGCCCCGACCACCAGGCCCCTGGCCGAGCTCGCGGTCGCCGTCGTGCCCTTCGTGGCTGCCTGGTTGCTCGCACGCAGCGGGGCCACCTTCGTCGCCCGGGCCATGGTCGCCCTGGGCGGGTTGCTGCTGGCTCTCATGCTCGTCACCTCGACGGTCGACGGCGCCCCGTTCCCCCCGGACCTCCACGGCGCAGCCCTGCCCGTCGGTGCGGGCCTGGGCACCGCTGCGCTGGCGCTGGTCTACGTGCTGCTCGCCCGGCGCTGGCCGACCACGGCCCTGGTCACCGTCGTCGCGCCGGTGCTGTGGCTCGCGGCCGCGATGGGGGCCGTCG
>NZ_JALPKN010000576.1 GCF_023630195.1 Actinotalea sp. C106
TGGCCGCCCGCGGCCTCGCGGTCTCGGGGTCGGACGCGCGCCCGGGCCCGGTGCTGGACGCCCTCGCCGCCCGTGGGGTGACGGTCCACGTGGGGCACGCGAGCTCGAACCTCGGTACGGCGACCACCCTCGTGGTCTCGACGGCGATCCGCCCTGACAACCCCGAGCTCCTGGCCGCTCGCGAGCGAGGCTTGCGGGTGCTGCACCGGTCGCAGGCTCTGGCGGCCCTCATGCAGGACCGCACCGCGGTCGCGGTGGCAGGCGCCCATGGCAAGACCACGACCTCGGCCATGATCGCGGTCACCCTCGCCGTGGCCGGGCTCGACCCTTCGTACGCGGTCGGTGGCACGGTGCAGGCCGTCACCCCGCACCTGGACGCGGCCGCGGCGGTCGGTGCCCTCGCCGGCGCGCGGGACGGGCACGGCCCGGTCTTCGTCGCCGAGGCGGACGAGTCCGACGGGTCGTTCCTCGCGTACCGTCCCTCGATCGCGGTCGTCACCAACGTCGAGCCCGACCACCTCGACCACTACGGGACCCGGGAGGCCTTCGAGGAGGCCTTCGTCCGGTTCGTCGGTCAGGTCGTCCCCGGTGGGCACCTGGTGGCCTGCGCCGACGACCCCGGGTCCCGGGATCTCGCGGCCCGCACCCGCGCTGAGGGCGGCTCGGTGGTGACGTACGGCACCAGCAGCGACGCGGGCATCAGGCTCGAGGGCTGGCGCGCGCTCGGGTCGGGCAGCACCGCGACCCTGGTCGAGGCCGGTCTGGCGCCGGTCGCGCTCGACCTCGCGGTGCCCGGCCTGCACAACGCGCGCAACGCG
>NZ_JALPKN010000577.1 GCF_023630195.1 Actinotalea sp. C106
GGCTGGCCCAGGTCCTGGCTGCAGGACGGGCCGTCGCGGCCGACACCGCGGCGACCGTGCTGGACGTCCTCTGGGCGCTGTGGTCGACCGCCGCGCTCGGCGAGGGCTGGCGTCGCAGTGCGCTCGCCGGCGGACCCGGCGGGGCTCGTGCCGACCGAGACCTCGACGCCGTCCTCGCGCTGTTCCGCGCTGCCGAGCAGTTCGTCGACCGGCTGCCCCAGGCCCCGGCCGAGGCCTTCCTCGAGCACCTGCGCTCGCAGGACCTCCCGGCCGACTCCCTCGCCGCGCACGGTGACACCGCCGAGTCCGTCGCCCTGCTCACCGCGGCCGGCGCGGCCGGTGGCGAGTGGGAGGTGGTGGTGGTCGCCGGGGTCCAGGAGGGGACGTGGCCCGACCTGCGCCTGCGGGACTCGATGCTCGGTGCCCAGCAGCTCGTCGACCTGCTCTCGGGCCGCGGCGTGCCGGGGGCCGCCGGGGACGGGTCCTCGGTCGCCGCCGAGGCCCGCGCCGCGGTGCTCGATGACGAGCTGCGGGCCTTCGCGGTCGCGACCTCCCGTGCCCGCCGCCAGCTGGTCGTGACCGCCGTACGGGACACCGACCACCAGCCCTCCGGCCTGGTGGACCTGATCGACCCCGGTCCGCAGGACGAGGGACCGGACCACCGGCTCACCACCGTCCCCCCGGGGCTCGACCTTCGCGCCGTGGTGGCGCAGTGCCGCGCCGAGCTCGAGGGCGCTGGACTCGCGGAAGGCGCCGTCCCTGGGCCGGACCACCCGGCGGCCCGGCTCCTGGCCCGCCTGGTGGCTC
>NZ_JALPKN010000578.1 GCF_023630195.1 Actinotalea sp. C106
GGCCCGCCCCGCGGCAGCAGCTGCCCCAGCCTGGGGCGCCTGACGTCGCGCCACGTCGCCGGTCGGGGCCGCACGAGGAGCGGGTACGTCCCGCGGGGTCCCGAGCCGATGCGACACCGCATGCTGACCCCCGGCAGGGTCAGCAGCGTGACCGGTGTGGCTTCCCGCAGCCGACGGGTCATCGAGGCCGCGGCTCCCCCGCGGCGAGCTCGGTCGACCCTGGGGACGCTGAGCCTGAGCGGGCTGAGCGTGAACAGGCTGAGACTGAGCGCGCTGAGACTGAGCAGGCTGAGCCTGAGCGGGCTGAGACTGAGCAGGCTGAGACTGAGCGCGCTGGCTCTGCGCCCGCTGGGACGCCGCACGCTCTGCTCCGAGACGGGCCGCTTCCTCGCGCTCAGCCTGAGCACGGGCCGCCTGTGCCCGGACGGCGGCGGCACGGGCCTGCGGGGAGAAGCTGGTCCGGTCGGGCGCCTCGAGGTTCGACCGCACGGCAGACCCGCCCCGGGCAGGGGTCGCTTGCGCGCTCTCGTCGCGCCCGGGGGCGGGCTGCACCTCGGACAGCCGGCCCCCGGCGTCCACGCGGCGAATGCCACCCGTGGTCGCCGGAGGACGGACGACCGGCGAGCCAGCCCGCGGATCAGGCGCCTCCGTCGGCGCCTCACCCGCGGTGCGGGGATCAGCAGGACTCGACGGCGTCGAGGACGGGGACTCCCGCAGGGCGCGCCGTGAAGGTCTCGACGCTGCGGCCGGAGGCGTCCGGGCAGGCTGCGTCGTGGCGGGCGGGCTCGGGGCGGGCGGGCTCGGGG
>NZ_JALPKN010000579.1 GCF_023630195.1 Actinotalea sp. C106
CGCGGCCGCTCGCGTCGCGCTTGCCCACCCCCGCGGCGGTCGCGGCCGCGGCGAGCAGGGAGAAGCTCGGGGCGTGGCTGTAGTGCACCCCCGGCACCCGGTTCGCGCTGAGCCCACTGTCGGTGTGGGCGGCGCTCGCGATGACCACGTCACCGACCTGCAGGTGCGGGGCCATGCCTCCGGCGGTTCCGATGCGCACGATGCGCTGCGCCCCGAACTCGCGGAACAGCTCGGTCGCGTAGATCGAGATGGACGGCACCCCCATCCCCGAGGCGAGCACCGAGACGGGGCGGCCGTCGAAGGTCCCCGTGTACCCGAGGATCCCGCGGACCTCGGTCACGAGGCGTGCGTCCTCGAGGACTGTCTCGGCGATGCGGGTCGCGCGCCGGGGGTCACCCGGCATGAGGACGTCCGGGGCGAAGTCTCCGGGCGCGGCGTCGATGTGCGGCGTAGCCATGGGTGGGACCTTAACCCCGACCCGTGACGCCCGCTCCCGCCCCGCGGCCCAGCGTGCGCAGACGGTCCGCGACGGCGAACCATTCGGCCGAGTGCTCGGGGGCGAAGGTGTCGACGCCGCCGTGCCGGTGCGCGCGCAGCACGAGGAAGAGCCAGCCACGCAGCAGGTGGACGCCGGCCCAGGTCGGGACCTCGCCCGTGGCCTGGAACTCCTCACGGGCCGGGGCCAGCACGGCCGCGAGGTGGGCGGGGTGGGAGGCCAGCAGCTCGTAGCCGTTGTAGCGGCTCGCCCAGTCGACCCACTGCTCCCGGCTGGCCCCCGGCCGCGGGACGTCGGTCCAGGCCGCG
>NZ_JALPKN010000057.1 GCF_023630195.1 Actinotalea sp. C106
GAGGGCGAAGACGCGCACCGGGCCGTCCCAGCCGGAGGCGGCGACGTGCCGCTCGATCTCGGCCACGGCGTCGGCCAGTCCCCGGGTCGCGGGCTCGAGGGCCGGGGGGCGGGGGGAGTCGGTGGCGGGCGTGGGCTCCTGGCCGGCGTGGTCCGTCATGGCTCCATCGTGTCAGGTGGTCACGATCCGGTCACCAGGGGGCCGAGCGTGCGCGGGGGGTGAAGGTCCTGTGGGAACCTGAGGCGACGCACGCACGTTGTGCTGCTGAGCCCCAGGTACGGACGACGACGCCGTCTGCCTCGGGCTCCTGGACGACGACCCGCCGCCCGCCGAGCTTCGACGAGGTACAGACCCGTGACCTTCGCTTCATCCCCCCGACCAGCCCCCGGAGCCGCGCGCCCGGGCCGACGCCGAGGAGCCCTCGGTCCGACCGTGGTGGTCCTCGTCGTCCTGGGCATCCTGTTCATGCTCGCCGCCAACCTGTGGACCGAGGTCCTCTGGTTCGACGCCGTCGGGTACGTCGATGTGCTGCGGGTCGAGTGGCTGACCCGCGGCCTCCTCTTCGCGGCAGGGTTCGTCATCATGGCGGCGGCGGTGTTCGCGGCCCTCTCGGTCGGCTACCGCACGCGCCCGATCTACGCCCCCTCGACCCCCGAGCAGGCCTCGCTGGACCAGTACCGCGAGATGGTCGAGCCTCTTCGCCGTCTGGTGGTCTTCGCTGCCCCCGCGGTCCTCGGGTTCTTCGCCGGGGCAGCGGCCTCGGCCCAGTGGGAGACCGTCCAGCTCTTCCTCAACGGCACCGAGTTCGGGATCGCCGACCCCGAGTTCGGCATGGACATCTCCTTCTTCATGTTCACGCTGCCGGCGCTGCGCTTCGTGGTGTCCTTCCTCATGGCCGTGGCGGTCATCGCGGGCATCGCGGGGCTGGCCACCCAGTACCTGTACGGCGGGCTGCGGCTCGGTGGCACCGGGGACCGCACCACGCGGGCCGCGCGCGTCCAGCTGGGTGTCACGGCCGCCCTGATCATGGTGCTCATCGCCGCGAACTACTGGCTGGACCGCTACTCGCTGCTCGTCACCGAGGGTGAGCTCATCCAGGGCGCGGCCTACGCCGACGTCAACGCCGTCATGCCCTCCAAGGCCATCCTCGCGGGGGTCGCGCTCCTGGTCGGAGCGCTCTTCCTGGTCGCCGCCGTCCGTGGCACCTGGCGGCTCCCGGCGATCGGTGTCGGGACCATGGTGGTCGCCGCCATCGCGGTCGGCGGGGTGTACCCGTCGGTGGTCCAGCGCTTCCAGGTGGAGCCGAACGCCCAGGCCCTCGAGGCCGAGTACATCCAGCGCAACATCGACGCCACGCGCACGGCCTTCGGCCTCGACGAGGTCGAGTACACCTCCTACGACGCGACGCTGGTCGGCCAGGCCGGTGCGCTGCGCGAGGACGCCGAGACCACGGCGAGCATCCGTCTGCTCGACCCCGCGGTGGTCAGCCCGTCCTTCCGTCAGCTCCAGCAGAACAAGCAGTACTACAACTTCCCCGACACCCTCGCGGTCGACCGCTACCAGATCGACGGCGAGAGCCGC
This sequence comes from Actinotalea sp. C106, assembly GCF_023630195.1. Lineage (GTDB taxonomy): Bacteria > Actinomycetota > Actinomycetes > Actinomycetales > Cellulomonadaceae > Actinotalea. Next base: position 1,582 of record NZ_JALPKN010000057.1, read on the forward strand.
GACACCGTGATCGCGGTCCGCGAGCTCAACCTCGCCGGACTGGGCGCCGACCAGCGCACCTGGGTCAACGACCACACCGTCTTCACGCACGGCTTCGGTGTCGTCGCGGCCTACGGCAACACCACGGCGGCCGACGGACGCCCCGCCTTCTACCAGGGCGGGATCCCGTCCACGGGGTCTCTCGGGGACTACGAGCCGCGGATCTACTTCGGCCAGAACACGCCCGACTACTCGATCGTCGGGGCCCCCGAGGGCACCGAGCCGTGGGAGCTGGACTTCCCGGACGACGACGAGCCGAGCGGCCAGGTCAACACGACCTTCCCGACCGACGAGATCACCGCAGGCCCGAGCATCGGCAACCTGTGGAACCAGCTGCTCTTCGCGGTCAAGTTCGGCTCGGAGCAGATCCTGTTCTCCGACCGGGTGACCGAGGAGTCGCAGATCCTCTTCGACCGTGACCCGCGCGACCGCGTCGGCAAGGTCGCCCCGTACCTGACCCTCGACACCCGCGTGTACCCCGCGGTGGTCGACGAGAAGGTCGTGTGGATCGTCGACGGCTACACCACCGGTGACGGCTACCCCTACGCGGCCTCGCGGTCCCTGGACGACGTGACGGTCGACTCGCTCACCGGCCAGTCGGACACCATCGCGGCCCTCGCCCCGCAGGAGGTGAACTACGTCCGCAACTCGGTCAAGGCCACGGTCGACGCCTACACGGGCGAGGTCACCCTGTACGCGTGGGACGACGAGGACCCGGTCCTGGAGACCTGGCAGGGCATCTTCCCGACCAAGATCCAGCCCATGTCCGAGATCAGCGGCGACCTGATGAGCCACCTCCGCTACCCGGAGGACATGTTCAAGGTGCAGCGCAACCTGCTCGCGACCTACCACGTCGACACCGCGGCCGAGTACTACTCGGGCCAGGACTTCTGGCAGAACCCGCAGGACCCGGTCACCGAGTCGCTCACCCAGCCGCCGTACTACCTGACCCTCGAGATGCCGACCCAGGACGAGCCCACGTTCTCCCTGACGTCGACCTTCATCCCGGGCGGTCAGACCGACCGCAACGTCCTCACGGGCTTCCTCGCGGTGGATGCCGAGCCTGGCGACCAGGCGGGGGAGAGGCGTGAGGGCTACGGCACGCTCAGGCTCCTCGAGCTCCCCAGGAACACGACGGTGCCCGGACCGGGCCAGGTGCAGAACAACTTCCGGTCCAACCCGGAGGTCTCGCAGAGCCTCAACGTGCTGCAGCTCGGCAACTCGACGGTGGTCAGCGGCAACCTGCTGACCCTCCCGGTCGGTGGCGGTCTGCTCTACGTGCAGCCCGTGTACGTGCAGGCCTCCGAGGGCACCCGGTTCCCGCTGCTGCAGCGGGTGCTGGTCTCCTTCGGCGACCAGATCGGCTTCGCCGAGACCCTCGAGGAAGCCCTCGACCAGGTCTTCGAGGGTGACGCCGGTGTCGAGGGCGTCGAGCCCGGTGACGACGTCGAAGAGGTGCCCGACGCGCCGGTCGACGGCGACGAGCCCACGTCCCCGGACGACATCGTCGACGAGACCGTGCCGACCCCGTCGGCCGAGCCGACGACGGAGCCCACGACCGAGCCGACCGACGAGCCGACGACGGACCCGGCGCCGACCGGTGACGCGCGGGCCCGTCTGGACGCCGCGCTGGCCGATGCGAACGCGGCGCTCCTCGAGGGCCAGGAGGCCCTCGCCGACGGTGACTTCGCCGCCTACGGCGAGGCCCAGGAGCGACTGCAGCAGGCTCTCGAGCAGGCCATCGCGGCCGAGACCGAGCTCGAGGGCTGACGCCCCCGGGAGGCGGGCCCTCGCGAGGGCCCGCCTCCCGGCGCCCGGCACCGACGCAGCTCGGTGGCGTTCTGACGGGAGCGGGGTGGATTCGGGTCACATGGTGACCTGAGTGCACCCCGCTCCCGTCGTCTCGGGACTGGCTGTCGGTGTCGCACTCCGGGAGTGCAGCCGTGCGGAGGGGCCCGATTTGGTCTCACCGGAGGGGTGCCGTAGTCTGGAATCACCGACGCGGGGTGGAGCAGCTCGGTAGCTCGCTGGGCTCATAACCCAGAGGTCGTAGGTTCAAATCCTACCCCCGCTACTTGTGAAGTAGCAGTTCAGAGGCCCTCTCTCCCTGATGGGAGGGAGGGCCTCTGTCGTCTGGTCATGCGCCTGCTGTGCATGCGGCGGTGGTCGAGCGGCGGACGGGACGGTCCGGCGAGCTGCCTCGCGGAGGACCCCGTCGCTGGCCGTGGGTAGTGCACGCACGAGACGCGGAAGGGGGCTAACGGCCCCTGTCGCCGGGCGAAACGCTTGGCAGACTTCGCGCATGATCGACGCCATCGCCTTCCTGGACCAGTTCTGGCTGACCCTCCTGATGCTCGTGCCGATCGTGATGGTGGCCCGCGCCGTCGTGGCAGGGTCCCGCTACTCGGCGATCTTGATCATCGTGGTGTTCGGCCTCGCCCTGGGCGCCCTGCTGGTGGCGACGGGTGCGGGCACCTCCGGCCTGCCCGACCTCTACCTCATGAACATGCTCTCGCGCGCCACCATCGTCGCGCTCACGGCGTCGTTCTTCGTCGGCGGCCAGGAGCTCCGACGCCTGTTCGGCGGTGTGACGGTGCCGGACGACACCTCGGTGGTGCTCAACGACAAGGAGGTCGTGCTCGGTACCGGTCGCACGCAGTTCGTCTTCATCGTGCGCTCGTTCTTCGTGCTGCTGGGCGTGGACGCGACCGTGAGGGTCCTGCTCGGCAGCGGGGACGGGCAGCAGGAGATCCTGCCGCTGCTGGCGTACCTGGGACTCGTCTTCGCAGTGATCCTGATCGACCCCGGCGCCCAGATCGCCGACAAGCGCCGCTACCTCACCAAGGGCACCGTCGAGCTGATCCTCCTCATCCTCGTCCTGGCCGGCGCGGCCTTCGTCGCCGACGGGGTCCGGGAGGTCGTCGCCTTCCCGCCGATCTTCTTCGCGATGCTGATCGCCGTGGGCCTGGGGTGGGTCTTCCCACGATGGACTCACGGGCCGGCGGTGCGGGCGCTGATGTTCGGCGGGATCCCCGTGGTGCTGGCGGCCAACTTCATCGTCGGCGGCTCGCTGCTGGTGGAGTCGCTGGCGCTGGACGGCATGGCGCCGATGCTGCTGTACGGCTTCTTCGGGCAGCTCATGTGGATGTTCGGCGGGATCTCGGTGCTGATGCTGGTCGGCCGCACGGCCGCGGTGCGCAACCTCGCGCCGGGGATGGCCGGCGCACTGTCGCACGCCGGGCTCACGGGCGCGTGCACCGCCGGTGACATGGGCGAGACCGCCCAGCGCCGCGCGCCGATCATGATCTCGGTGCCGTTCTTCGGGCACGTGTTCCTGTTCGCGATCCTCGCGTTCAGCGTCGACGCGGGACAGCTGCTGGTGTGGCCGACGGCAGCCATGGCGGCGATCGGCCTGGCGCTCACCGCCGTCGCCCTGCGTCAGCTCCGCCGATCGGCCGGGGAGGACCGCGCCGAGGTGAAGGGGTTGATGCTGTTCTCCTTTGGCTGGCAGCTGATCGCGCTGTTCGGTGGGCTGCTGATGCTGTCCCACCTGTCGCTCGCTCACTCCGTCATGGCCACCAGCGCCGCGCTGTCGCACTTCGGCGTCTTCGCCGCCCTTCAGGGTGGGCTGTTCGGCGCCGAGGCCGCTGCGCTGATCGCCTTCGTGTTCGCGATGCCCTTCCTCGTGCACCCCTTCGTGTACTTCATGTTCGGCCGCGGCATGGCGCGCGAGGGCCAGATGCCCCGCCGCCCGGCCTACGCGCTGGCCGGGCTCGGTGCGGTGGGCGTGGTGGCGGCGCTGGTCGGCCTCGCGTAGGGCCTGGCCCGGAGGCCGGTGCTAGCCCCGACGTTCGAGGTCGCGGACGTCGACCTCGGGCAGTGCGAGAAGAGCGTCGTCGACGGCCTCGTCGGGGAGGCGACATCCGTCGCGGGGCCAGACAGGTCGAACGGCCCTCCCGTCGCGGTCGACCAGGTACAGCTCGGGCACGAGGATCGCGACGGCCGGGCAGGCCTGGCCCGGGTCGGCCTCGCGGGAGGGACGGTCGAGGGCTGCCAGGAGGCTGGTCAGGTCGCCCCCGCGCGTGATCTCTTGCACCCGGATCGTGGAGGTCTCGGGCTCGAGCACCCTGACCTCGCCGGGGCCGAGGCTGCACTCCACGACGTGCACGGGGACGAAGTCCTCGGGGACGGTGCCAGGTTCGGGTGCTGGCCGGGGCGGCCCGTCGGGCACCCTGCCGAGCAGGGTGTGGACGACGTCGTCGGCGAGGCAGTCTGCGGTAGCGCCGATCTCGGCCGATGGTGGGGGCGCAGCCGGTCCCGGGCCGCACGCGGACAGCCCCACGAGGGCCGCGCCCGTGGCCAGGGCAGCGCTCGGTGGTCGTGTGCGACGGCGTGGCGGTGGCATGGCATCCCCTCCTGACGGGTCTGTGTGCCCAGGTGCCCTGGTCTTGCGGTGCGGCTTCGGGGTGCGCTGGTCGCTCATGTCCCGGGTCGAGGACCTCGCCGAGGCCGAGAGGGCCGCCCGGGTCGCCGCGTGGGCGGCGGCGCAGGAGGCGTAGGGCCGCCCACCGGACGACGCCCGCGGCGTCGTCCGCGAGGATGGGGGCATGGAGCAGACGCGACTGAACCCGGGGGACCTCCTCGTCGCGGTCCCGCAGCTCGCGGACCCGAGCTTCCAGCGCGCCGTGGTCCTGCTGCTCCACCTCGACGAGGAGGGCGCGCTGGGGGTGGTGCTCAACCGCGAGCTCGACGTCGCCGTCGGGTCTGTGCTCCCGACCTGGCAGGACGTCGTGGCGGGTCCGCCGAACCTCTTCCAGGGCGGCCCGGTCGGCATCGACGGGGCCCTCGCGGTCGCGACCCTCGTCGCCGGGGTCGACCCCCCGCGCGCCGTCACGAGGGTGGCAGGGGCCTTCGGTCTCGCGGACCTGGACGCCGAGCCTGAGGCGGTCCGCGGGGTGCTCGGACTGCGCGTCTTCGCGGGGCACGCCGGCTGGTCCGGCGGGCAGCTCGAGGCCGAGGTCGCGGCGGGGGACTGGTACGTCTTCCCCGCGTTGCCCTCCGACGTCGTCACCGGTGACCCGGCTGGACTGTGGAAGGCGGTGATGCGACGGCAGGGCGGTGCCATCGCGATCCTGTCGACCGCCCCGGTGGACCCGAGCCTGAACTGAGGTACCTCGGCCGCCAGGTGGTGGGACTCAGCTCGCCGTGCCGTCCAGGGCGTCGAGCCCGGCACGCAGCACCGCGACGATGCGGTCGGTGTCGTAGACGGACCCGTTCCAGGTCCCGCCGCTGGCCTCCTGGAGCGCCGCCCACAGACGGGTGTCGTCGGGGAGCTGCCGGTGAGGGGCCAGGTCGGGGTGCGGGGCGCGGGCGGCGAGGATCCGGGCGCCCTCCTGCGGGGTCACGCGGGCGTCGGCGTCGCCGACGTAGTCGACGGTGCCCTCGAGGCCGGCGACGTCGATCCGGATCTCGACCAGGTCGCCGTCGCGGGGCTTGCCGATCGGACCGCCCGCGAGCGCCTCGGGGCCCACGTGCCCGAGGCAGGCGCCGGTCGAGACCCCCGAGAAGCGGGCGTCGGTGATGAGGGAGATCTCCTTGCCGTAGCTGAGGTGCTTGAGCGCCGAGGTGACCTGGTAGGTCTCCTCCATCCCGGTGCCGAGAGGGCCGCCGCCCATGATGACCATGACGTCGCCGGGGGCGACCTCGCGGGCCTTGATCGCGGCCATGGCGCCGGCCTCGGAGGTGAAGACCCGGGCCGGGCCGTCGTGGTGGAACACGCCGTCGGCGTCGATGCCCTGCTGGTCGAGGAGGACCTGCTTCATGCGGGCCCGGCGCTCGGAGGTCTCCCACCACTCCAGGACGGTCCCGAGGGTCTCGCCGGTCGCGGTGAGGGCGTCGAGGTGGAGCACCCCGAGGTCACGCAGGTGCAGCATCACCTCGGGGGTCCCGCGGCGAGGAACATGCGCAGGGTGGGGTGCTGGACCGGTCCGTTGGGCAGCACGCTGACGATGCGCGACACGGCCTGCGCGTCCCGCAGGACCTGTCCGTCGTCGGGTTCGACGACAGCTCCGCCGCGGCCTCCTCGGCCCCCGCCCTCACCACCGTGCGGCAGCCCATCGTCGAGATGGGGAAGGTCGCCCTGCGCACCCTCCTGCAGGTGGCGCGGGGCGAGAGCATCGACTCCCACCACGTCCAGCTCTCGACCACGCTCGTGGTGCGCGAGTCCACCGCGTCGCCGGGCCCACCCCGCTGATCAGGACGCGGCGTCGTCGACCGTGAGACGGTCGGGGAGGATGGGGACATGGCACGGGATCTCGAACGCTTCCTCATCGCCCAGTCGGCAGACGACACGTACGCCACGGCGCTCGCCGAGCTGCGTGCGGGCCGCAAGCGCAGCCACTGGATGTGGTTCGTGCTCCCGCAGCTGCGGGGGCTCGGTCGCAGTGACATCGCCCAGCACTACGGGATCGACGGGGTCGAGGAGGCTCGCCGGTACCTCGCGGACCCGGTGCTGGGCCCTCGCCTCGTGGAGTGCGCCCAGACGCTGCTCGACCTGCCCGGCGACGACCCGGTCGCGGTGCTGGGCGAGGTTGACGCGCAGAAGCTGCGGTCCTCGATGACCCTCTTCGCGCACGCTGCCACGGACGATGCCGACCGCCCGAGGACGGCGACCTTCGTCGCCGTCCTCGGGCGGTACTTCGGAGGCGCGGAGGACGACGAGACGCTCCGCCTTCTCGCGGCCGGGGCGCCGGCCGGCGTCGTCGAGCGCACCTGAGCGCACCCCGACGGCCCCTCGCCTCAGCGCTGTGCGACGAAGTAGGCGTTGAAGGGGTCTGCGGCGACCTCCTTCTCCTCCACGCGTTCGAACCCTGCCTCGGTGAGCATCGTCGCGGCGCGCTCGACGCCCCACACGGTGCCCAGGCCATCGCCGCCGAGCCCGAGCGAGACGCTCATGCAGTGGTATGTCGAGATCGCGTACAGGTAGCTCGCCCAGGGCAGGTCGACGTTCTTCGCGACGTCGCTCGAGGCCTTGATGTCGACCATGAGGAAGGTCCCGCCCGGGCGCAGGGCCCGCCGCACGTTCGCGAGCACCACGGCCGGCCGGGCCTGGTCGTGGATGGCGTCGAAGGCGGTGACGGCGTCGAAGCGTGACATGGCGTCGAGCTCGGCGACGTCGACCACCTCGAACGAGGCGTTCGTGAGCCCCATGGTGCGGGACTCCGCGCGGGCGGCGTCGATCGCCGTGGTCGAGAAGTCGAACCCGGTGAACCGGCTGCGCGGGAACGCCTGGGCCATGAGGTTCACCGCGTGCCCGTGCCCGCAGCCGACGTCGGCGACCTCGATGCCACGGCGCAGCGCCTCGGGCAGCCCGGGGACGAGCGGGAGCACCCCGTGGACGAGGGCGGCGTCGTGGATCGCGGCGCTCGTCTCGGCCATGTTGCGGTGGAAGTGCGGGTAGTCGGCGTAGGCGAGGCCGCCGCCGTGGCGGAAGCGGTCGATCGTCTTCTGCTCGACCTCACCCATCATCGCGACGTGCTGCATGAGGATCGCCATGTTGCCCGGGCCCGCCGCGGAGGTGAGCACGGCCGCGTGCTCCCGGGGCAGGAGGTACGTGGAGGTCGCGGCGTCGTACCGGAGGATCCCCGCCGTGGTCATCCCGCCCAGCCACTCGCGGACGTACCGCTCATCGAGGTCGGCAGCGACGGCGATCTGCTCGCTGGTCGCGGCGGGCAGCCCCGCCATCGTCTCGAGCAACCCGGTCTGATGACCGGTGCTGGTCAGGATGGCGAGGGCGGCGTCATCGAGGACGCCGAGCATGCGCTCGGTGAAGGCCTCGACGGCCGCCACGTCCAGGTCCGGTCCGGCGTCCTGGCGCGGCGCCTCCAGGGTGGTGGCGCTGGTGGTCTGCGTGGTGGTGGTCATCGTCGTCCTCCGGTTCTGCCGTGCCCCAGTGGCCGGCCTCCGTCGACGCTAGGTAGCGACCGCGCACCGCCACATCGGGTGAATGGTGCGTCCCGTCGCCGTGGGCATGGGGCAGACCGTGCACCTGCGGCCGGTCGGTTCGATACCGGAGGGTCATCACGAGCATGAGGGCGGTGGTCACCAGGTAGAAGCCGTGCAGCGCCCAGATGGGCCCGGCCGGGAGGCTGTAGACGTAGAAAGAGTGCACGAGGTTGCCCACGTTGCTCAGCAGGAGGCTCGGCACGCTGTACGACGTCAGGTCCTTGGTCCGCAGGGCCTTGACGACCATGGGCATCACGCTGCTGACGAAGATCACCGTCGAGGCGCTACCGGCAGCCACGGTCAGGTCGATGGACATGGCAGCGCACTCCTTCCGTCGTCGGTGCCTGGGTTGACGACGCTAGGCGTGCGGGGGAGCGGGCCGCGTCGGGACTTCGGTGCAGGGTGACGGGCGAGGATGGTGCATCCGGCTCACCGCCGGCGGCGCAGACCGTTCTCGTGCGCCCACGCCGCCGCAGCAGTGCGGGAGGAGACGCCGATCTTGGTGAAGATGTTCGCCAGGTGGCGACTCACGGTCTTCTCGCTGATGAACAGCTCGCGGGCCACCACCCGGTTCGTCAGCCCGGCCGCGACCCGGGACAGCACCTCGGCCTCACGCTCGGTCAGCCCGCCGGGGACCTCTCCCTGGTCGAGGCGCGCGACGTCGGGCTCGGCCCCGAGCTCACGATAGATCGCGAGGGCGGTCGCCCGGTCACCCGCGGCGACCCCCGTGCGGCCGGCGCCGAGGTGGGCCTGGGCGAGCAGCTCGTAGACCCGCGCGGTGTCGTAGCGGCAGTGCAGGTCGCGGTACTCACGCGCAGCTGCCTCCAGGGTGGCGACGGCCTCGGTGTACCGACCCTGCGCGACCTCGACGGCGCCGCGGGCGTGCCCTGCCCAGGCCCGGAACCCGGCGGTGTCGAAGTGCTGTGCAGTCTTCTCGAGGCGTCCGCACCAGCGGTCCGCCTCGTCCACGAGACCGAGACCCAGGGCGACCTCGACCCCTGAGGCGAGCAACCGTGCCGAGGCAAGACGGTCCCTGCCGGCCAGCGCCCCCGACAGCCCCGACCAGGCGGCCCCGCCGTCTCCTGTCGCATGCTGGAGGAGGGACTCGCCCGGTTGGGGCTCGGTGCCCAAGGCGCGGGCTCTTGCGTAGGCGGCGAGGGCTCCCGGAAGGTCACCGCGCAGACGGCGGATCTCCCCGAGCTGGTACATCGCCTCACCCGCGACCCAGTTGTTGCGTCCCTCGAGCTCGGACCCGCTGAGCGCGATCGCCTCCTCCGCGGCCGCCCAGCCTCCTTCGGTGCACTGGAGCTGCAGCCGGTGCACGCGGCAGATCCCCGAGAACACGACCTCGCCGTGGAACTGCGCGCACCACTGCTCGGTCGCCCGGGTCCACTCGCGCATCCGGCGCAGGTCGCCGAGCTCGTGACAGGCGTGGATGACCGTGCAGTAGACCTCGCCGGCCCACTCGGGAGCGAGCTGACCGGCGAGGACCGGCAGCATCGCCTCGTCGAGCTGGGCGAACCCGTGCTCGGTGTCACCGTGACGGAGGTCCGCCAGCCCCGAGAGCACGAGGCTGAGCGAGGTGAGGGCCGGGGCGTCCACGCGGCGCGCCAGCTGCCCGAGCGCCTCGGCGGCGCGCCGCACGGGAGGCATCTCCCAGCGGGCGAGGGCCATCGCCCCGTCGATGTACTGCAGGTAGCCGTGGGTCGGGCCCTCCGGGAGGTCCGTCAGCAGCCTTCGGGCGCGCTGCAGCCACCCGGAGGTGATCACGGCATCGCCGCGGGTGAACCACAGGAGCGCCAGGTCGAGGGCTCGCCCCGCCGCGCCAGCCGTGTCGCCGTCGCGCTCCATGAGGGTGAAAGCATGCTCGGTGACCTCGAGGGACTCCTGCGTCTGCCCGACCCACCAGGCGGCCCCGCCGAGCAGGGCGAGATCGGCGGGCTCGAGGCTCTGCACCTCGCGCAGCCGCGTCAGAGTTCCGTAGGCGACCTGCCAGTCACCCCGGGTGTACGCGGCCCGCGCCGTCACGAGCTCCTCCGTGCCGTCCATCGTGATGGCCACGCTAGACCTCGTGGTGGCGGTGTGGTGAGGGCAGGGGCAATCTCGCCCGGCGCCTCAGTCCTCGACGACTCCCGCCGTCCCCAGCACGCCCCCGTCGACGTCGACGCCCTCGACACGCAGGCTGACCGCGGCTGTGTCCTCGAGTGGCACCACGTCCCCGGGCGGCTCGTCAGGCAGGACGCTGACACCCTGGCGGTCCGGGTGCTCGAGCGGGCTGCCTGGTCGCTCGCCCGACCGGGAGTCGAGGACCTCCAGGTCACCGAGGTCCGAGGCTCGTGCCCGGCGGAGGGCGCAGGGGCATGCTCGTGCGCCGGTGTCTCACGGGGCGCAGGGCCCGGGGCCGCCGTGGTCATCCGTCCTCCGAGACGGGCGGGGACGCATCGCCAGGGCTCGGGTGACCGGCTGGGCTCGGGGCGGTCCCGAACCGCGCGCGTCAGGACACGTGCCCGCGCAGCAGACGACGCCAGTAGACCTGCGGCTCGACGTAGCGGTCGAAGAGCAACGTGGTGCGCCGCGGACGCACGAGGTCGGGGAAGCGCAGGGTCGGCTCGGGCCGGCCGTGGCGGTCGAACTCGGCGAGCAGCAGGCGAGACCTCGACGTCGTCACGGGGGCGATCGAGTAGCCCGAGTAGTGCCGCATCGGGCGGCCGGACCGACGGGCGGCGATGTTGTGCGCGACCACCGGGACCTGCTTGCGCAGCGCGCCCCCTGAGGGGAGGGTGTCGAGATCTGCTGCGTCCCCCAGGCCCCACACGCGCGGATGGGTGCGGTGCTGCAGGGTCGTCGGGTCGACCGCGACGAACCCGTCACTGCTCTCGCTGCTGAGGTCGTTCGCCGCGACCCACGTGGGGGCCCGGTGCGGCGGGGCGAGGTACAGGGCGTCGTAGCCCAGCTCGCTCGAGCCCTCGAGGGAGCGCAGCTGAAGGACCTGCTGCACCGGGTCGATGCGATCGACGGTGGTCGAGGTGCGCACGTGGACGCCGTAGCTCTCCGCGGCGGCCCGCAGCTCTCGGTCGGCACGGGCGTGGTTCACCAGGTGCGTCCCCTCGACCACGAGCTCGATGTCGATCGCGTCCAGGGTGCCGACGGTGCGCCAGTGGTCGGCGGCCATGAGCAAGGGCTTGAGGGCGACGGGGGAGCACGGGACGTGCTGGGCGGAGATGACGAAGACGGCGGTGCCCGCGGTGAGCGAGGAGAGCATCGCCCAGGTCTGCTCGGCGTGCTCGGGCAGGTAGCTCGTCGACGCGGCAGGGGTCGCGACGGCCTCGCGGGACCCGGGCAGGGCGTCCCAGTCGACCTCGGACCCGGGGCAGACGACGAGATCGCCGTAGGTGAGGGTCTCCCCGTCCGCGAGCTCGACGGTCGAGCGGACGGGGTCGACGGCGGTGACCCGGCTCGCGTACCAGTGGCACCCGGTGGGCATGGCCTGGGACTGGGGCCGGCGCAGGTCCGCGAGGCGTGCGGTCCCGGAGGCGACGAAGGACAGCATCGGCCGGTAGTGGTGCACCGGGCTGGGCTCGACGACGGCGACGTCCCGGCAGCCGTCGCGCCGGAGCTTGGCGGCGAGGGAGATGCCCGCGTTGCCCCCTCCGACGACGACGACGTCGTGGTGCTGGTGGTGGCTCATGGTGGCGACGACCCTTCCGCGGTCGGCTGACCGGACCTGCGCCACGCTAGGTCAGGTCAGGTCGCCGCGCGCGCCGGGGGTCGCGCCGCTCACCGGCGCCGGGGGCGTCTACTCTTTCGCCGGGACGACGCAGGGCTCGGCACCCGGCCGTGGCCCGCGTGCGGCTCGTGGCGCTGACGAGGGAGACCTGATGGCCGGCGGTCTGGCAGCTCTACTGGATGACATCGCGGCCCTGGCGAAGCTCGCTGCGGCGTCGGTGGACGACGTCGGCGCCGCCGCGGGCCGGGCGAGCGCGAAGGCCGCCGGGGTCGTGATCGACGACACCGCCGTGACCCCGCGCTACGTCCACGGCGTCGCGTCCGCGCGCGAGCTGCCCATCGTGCGCAGGATCGCGATCGGCTCGTTGCGCAACAAGCTGCTCTTCATCCTCCCGGCCGCGTTGCTGCTCAGCGAGCTGCTGCCGTGGCTGCTCACCCCGATCCTCATGGTGGGCGGCACCTACCTGGCCTTCGAGGGGGCCGAGAAGGTCTACGAGCTGGTGACCGGCCACCGCGAGGAGAAGGCCGCCGTGCCCGCCGCGGTGCAGGGCGAGGACGCCGAGAAGCGGGTGGTCGGCGGGGCGATCCGCACCGACTTCATCCTCTCGGCCGAGATCATGGTGATCGCCCTCAACGAGGTGGCCGACGAGCCGCTGGTCTCCCGCGCCGTCATCCTCGTCGTGGTCGCCCTCGGCATCACGGCGCTGGTGTACGGGATCGTCGCGCTGATCGTGAAGATGGACGACGTCGGCCTGCACCTCGCCGAGACCCGCCGCGGTGTCGTGGCCGCGGGTGGACGTCTGCTGGTCCGTGCGATGCCGAAGGTGCTCGCGGTGCTCTCGACGGTCGGCATCGTCGCGATGCTCTGGGTCGGTGGTCACATCCTGCTGGTCGGGGTCGACGAGCTCGGGTGGCACGCCCCGTACGAGCTGGTGCATCACCTCGAGGAGGCCGTGCACGGGTGGGTGGGGGTGGGTGGGTTCATGGCCTGGCTGGTGAACACCCTGGCCTCGGCGCTGGTGGGGCTGCTGGTGGGGGCCGTCGTCGTCGCCGTCATGCACGTGGTGCCGCGACGCCGGCGCGCGCCCGCCGCCCACTGACGGGGGCCGGCCGCGGCC
>NZ_JALPKN010000580.1 GCF_023630195.1 Actinotalea sp. C106
ATCCGACTTCCCGCGGGGCGGCGGGCCGTCGAGCCCAGCGGGGCGGTTCGAGGCAGGGCTGTGCTCACCGACGGGGTCTGGCCCCCGCGGCCCCTCGGTGCCCGCCCTCGTCGTCCGGCCCACCGCGACATCATCCCAGCCCACGCGGCAATCGCCCGATGGGCCGCCGTCGGCCACCGCGCGCCCCGCTAGAGTTCCGACCATGCCGATCGGGGGGAACCCGGACGAGATCCGGGCAGAGGCTGCACGCGTGCGGGGCTGGGCCGAGTCGTTGGAGGGCACCGCGGACCGTGTGCGCACGGGCCACGGCGTGACCTGGGTCGGGACCGCGGGGGACCGCTACCGCGACCGCCTCCGCGAGCACGCCCGGGACGTCACCGACCGCCGCGACGAGCTCCGCGACCTCGCCCGCGCCCTGGACCGCCTCGCGGAGGAGGTCGAGGAGCGCCAGGCCGCCATCCGCCGTGCCGCCGCCGTCGTCGAGGAGGCGGTGGACAGCGCGCGCGGCACCCTGGGTCGGCTGTGGGGCGTGGGCCGTGACCTGTGGACCGCAGGAGAGCGCGAGGCCGAGGCCGCCGCGCGACGGGTGATCGACACCGTCGGCGAGCTGCCGCCCCCGGGGTCACCGCGCTGGGTGCTGCTCCACACGGTGCTGCGCCCCTGATGGAGACCCTGACGATGGATCGCACCGACGGCGTGCTGCGCCGTCGCCTCGCCGAGTCCGAGTGGGCCGCCGTGCTCGGGACGACCGACGCGACGATGCCCCCCTGGGCCGCGCCGCTGGTCCCGCCGGGTGGCGCC
>NZ_JALPKN010000581.1 GCF_023630195.1 Actinotalea sp. C106
GATCCGACTTCGGGTCCTGACGGCGGCGGGTGCGACGGCGCCCCGCACGCCGGCGTGCAGCAGGGCCCGGAGGCCCGCGGGGTGCGAGGATCAGGCATGAGCACCTCCACGCACCGGCATGTCGAGCTCGAGCGGGTCGAGACGGGCACCTACCGCGCGACCAACGAGCGAGGCGGGACCCTGCAGATGGGCACCGGCTCGACCTCCGAGTTCACCCCCGTCGAGCTGCTCCTCGCGGCGATCGCGGGCTGCTCGGCGGTCGACGTCGACGCGCTGACGAGCCGGCGCGCCGAGCCCACCACCTTCCGGGCCACGGTCGGGGCCGAGAAGATCCGCGACGACTCGGGCAACATCCTGCGGGACATCGAGCTGACCTTCACGATCGCCTTCCCCGATGGTGAGGACGGGGACGCCGCCCGCGCGGCCCTGCCCCGGGCCCTGCAGGTGTCCCACGACCGCGCGTGCACCGTCTCGCGCACGGTCGAGGCGGGGGTGCCGGTGACGGTGCGCACCACCTGAGGGCCCCGGCCTGCGTGCTGGGTCGTTCCCCGGACCGGCGGTGCGAGAGAATCCTCCGGTGACTTCACAGACCGACCGCCCTGCCCAGCCCGTCAGCCCCACGACCGACCACGGTCGTCTCTCGATGCCCCCCGGGTGGTCGGCCGCTGCCCCGTCGGCCACCGAGGTGCCCGAGCTGACGGCGTTGCTGCGTCGTCACGAGCTCACGGCCCGCGGGCGGGCGGCAGCCAGCGAGCTCGACGTCGAGACCGCCGTCGCCGGGCAGGGACGTGAGCTG
>NZ_JALPKN010000582.1 GCF_023630195.1 Actinotalea sp. C106
TGCCCCCTGCGCCGTCCGGCGGCGGCGACCTAGGGTGAGGGCATGGGCACCGACGAGGACGCGGCGACCGGCACCGGACCGGCGGGCGAGGGGTACCCCGTCCACTGGGAGGCCGACGTCGTCCTGCGCGACGGCGGCACGGCGCACGTCCGTCCGATCCGCGTCGGCGACGGCGACGCGTTGCAGGCCTTCCACGTGGGGCAGTCCGAGCGGTCGACGTACTTCCGCTTCTTCGCCCCGCTCGAGCGGCTCCCCGACCGCGACCTGGCCCGTTTCACGCACGTGGACCACGTGGACCGTGTCGCGCTGGTCGCCGTGGCGGGCGAGCAGGAGTCCGAGCAGATCATCGCCGTCGCCCGGTACGACCGCACCGAGCCGACGATGGCCGAGGTCGCCTTCAACGTCGCTGACGGGCACCACGGCCGCGGTCTGGGCTCGGTGCTGCTCGAGCACGTCGCGGCCGCGGCCCGGGAGCGGGGCATCACCCGCTTCAGCGCCGAGGTGCTGCCCCAGAACTCGCAGATGCTCGCGATCTTCCGGGAGGCGGGCTACGTCCTGGACCAGCACCTGGACGACGGGATCGTGACCGTCTCCTTCGACATCGACCCGACGGACCGGTCACGTGCCGTGATGGCCGACCGTGAGCACCGTGCCGAGGCGCGGAGCGTGCACGGGATGCTCACCTCGCGCTCGGCCCTCGTGGTGGCCGACGACGACGGTCGCCGCCTCGCCGGGGCCGCGGCCGAGCACCTGGCGGCCGCCGGGCTGCCCGTCCAGGTCGTCGGTCCGGCGGCG
>NZ_JALPKN010000583.1 GCF_023630195.1 Actinotalea sp. C106
AGCCGCGAGACGTTCCTCGCCTGCCTGCGCGCGCAGTGCGCCCCGGGCGTGGCCGAGGGGCCGCTGCCCGCGGCGCACCTGGCCCCGTCGACCTCGTCGGAGTCCTCGCCTCCCGTGCCGGAGGTCGACACCGCGGCCGCCGTCCTGCTCAGCCTGCTGGACGGCGAGGTCGTGCTCGCGGTCCACGGGGAGGGCCCCGGGGCCGAGGCGCTCACCACGATGGCCGCGGCCGTGTGCCGTGCGACCGGTGCGCGGCCAGGTCCGGTCGAGGAGGCCGACGTCGTGCTCGTCCACGAGGACCCCGCAGGTGCCTTCGCGGTCGCTCACCGGGGCACGTCGATGACCCCAGAACGAGGTGCGACGGTGGTGCTGGTCGGCGGCCACGGCTCGACCCTGGTCGATCTGGTCGGGCCCGGGGTGCCGGAGGTGCGCACGGTGACCCTGCCCCTGACGCCCTCGGCCCTCGACACCTTGCACGAGGTCAACGCTGCCTACCCGTGCGGCGTGGACCTGCTCCTGGTGAGCGGCCGCACCGTGACGGCCCTGCCGCGGAGCGTGACCGCGCGCCCCGCGGCGCAGCCGACCCCGGGCCTCCCGACCGAGCAGCGGGTGGGTTCCTGATGTACGCGACCCTCGAGGAGTCCGACACCCTGGCTGCCGCCCGCGCGTACGGCGAGGTCCGCGGACGCGGCGGCGCCGAGTGGTCCCTGCCCGCCCTCGAGCAGCAGGTCTGCGCCGAGTCCGGGCTCTGGGCCCCCGACGCCGCCCGCCGCGCGCTGATCC
>NZ_JALPKN010000584.1 GCF_023630195.1 Actinotalea sp. C106
GTCGCCGAGCTCGACGCCCTCGCGGTGGGCGTCGCCGCCTGGCGGCTGGGTGCCGGACGCGCCCGCAAGGAGGACCAGGTGCAGGCCGCGGCCGGCATCGAGCTGCACGCCAAGCCCGGCGCGGTCGTGCGCGCAGGTCAGCCGATCATGACCCTGCACACCGACACCCCCGAGCGCTTCGAGCGGGCCCGCGAGGCCCTCGCCCACGCCGTGACGATCCTGCCCGAGGGGTCGCGTGCCCCCGAGAGGCCGCTCATCATCGATCGCGTCGTCCCCGACTGAGGTCGCATGGGCTCGCCTGCCGCACGGCCCGACCCGCCTGACCTGCGGGCCTTGACGGGGGAGCGACGGCGAGCGCTGCTCCCTGCCGAGCTGGGGGAGCGGGTCGGCACAGTCGAGGAGCGCCTGCCCGGCACGGCGCGCACCCTGGTCCACCGCCTGCTCGCTGCGGGGGCGTCGGTCGAGGCGGTCGAGGGGCTCGCGTCGGCGTGGTCGGACCTCGAGCCGCAGACGCAGGCCGCGGTGCTTGACCCGCTCCGGCTCGGCCCTGACCTGCGTCAGCAGGACGGGACCACCTGCGGCTCGGCCGTCCTCACCATGCTCGCGGCCACGGGTGACCCCGCCCTCGCGCTGTGGCTCGCCAGCGGCGCGCTGCTCACCGGGCCCGGGGGACGTCGGCACGGCAACCCTGAGCTCGCAGGGTCCTCCGAGCAGGCGGTGCAGGGGCTCGCCCGTCGCACGACTGCCGCCCGGGCCGGTGCCCTGCACC
>NZ_JALPKN010000585.1 GCF_023630195.1 Actinotalea sp. C106
CGCGGCCGGGTGCCAGACGGTGCGCACGCGCCGGTCCAGGGCCCCCAGCCCGCGGCTCTCGAGTGAGATCGCGATCCGCTCGGCCCGGCGGATGCTGGTCACCAGGAGCACGAAGGCCGCGCGGGCCAGGTCCGCCGGTCGCCGCGAGAGCTGCGCACCTCGCCGGCCCTGCGCCCTCACCAGCCCGTGCCGCACCGCGTGGGCGCGCCGGATGGTGAGCCACTCCTCGGGCAGGTCGTCGAGCAGCCGGTGAGCAGCGAGGAAGGCCGCCGTGATCCGGACGGGCAGGCGCGCGACCTGGTGCAGCGAGGAGAGCAGCCGGTCGGGACGGACCGCCGCCAGGAACCCGATCGCGCAGGTCCCGATGAGCATCGTCCGCACCGCGAGCGCGACGCCCATCCGCAGTCCCGTGTCCGTGACCTCGAGCCCCCACCACGTCGCGACCGGGGTGCCGGGCCGGGTGACGGCGTTGACGACCACCAGGCTCAGGCCGAAGGACAGGAACGGCAGCTGGGCGAGGGCCAGGCGGCGCCACGGCACCTGCGCGGCCACCCTCACCGCGAGCAGCGCACCTGCCCACAGGCAGAGCAGCGGGACGGGCTCGTAGGTCCGGATCAGCACCAGGGGCACCGCGACGACGACGGCGAGCAGCACGCTCGGGTCGCACCGCGCGAGCCAGGACGGTGCGAGGGGAGGCGCCACGAGCGGGGACGGTGCGGGCGGGGGCGCTGCGCCCATCACGCCACCTCCGGGGTGCGG
>NZ_JALPKN010000586.1 GCF_023630195.1 Actinotalea sp. C106
CGACACCAGACGGCGTGGCTGCTCGGCTACGCCCTGGCCGGGATCGCCCTCGCGGGCCTGCCCGTCGTGGCCGTGGGCGCCGGGCTCCTCGTGCTGGGCCGGGCCGTCCGCGACACGGTGACCCTCAGCGCCGCCGTCGGGCAGGCTCTCCTGCTCGCGCCGGTCGCGACCCTGGTCGCCTTCGCCGTCTACGCGGTGCTGGTCGTCGTCGGGGTGCGCGCCCTGTCGCACGGACTGGCCGAGGGCTACCACCCGGTGCGCTCGCGGGCGGGCCTGCAGGCGTGGTCCGTCGAGCGGCTCATGGACGCCGCACGCACGGTGCTGTTCCCGCTCTACTCCTCGGTCGGCACGCCGGCGTGGCTGCGCCTGCTCGGGGCCCGGGTGGGGCACGGCACGGAGATCTCGACGGTGATCGGCCTGCCCAGCATGATGCGGATCAAGGACGGTGCCTTCCTCGCGGACGACACGATGGTCGCGCCCTACGAGCTCGGCGGTGGCTGGGTGCGGGTGGCCCCGGCCAAGGTCGGACGGCGGGCCTTCGTCGGCAACTCGGGCATGACGGCCCCCGGTCGGACCGTCCCCAAGAACGGCCTGGTCGCGGTGCTGTCGGCGACCCCGAACCGCACCCGCGCCGGATCGAGCTACCTCGGCAGCCCCCCGGTCCGCCTGCCCCGGGCCCCTGTGCTCGACGACCCGGGCCGCACCTACGACCCACCCCGCCGGCTGCGGGTCGCCCGCGGGGTGGTCGAGCTGGG
>NZ_JALPKN010000587.1 GCF_023630195.1 Actinotalea sp. C106
GGAGAAGGCTGAGACGCCGTACGCGAACGGGCCGTAGCCCGGGTTGGTCGGGGCGATGAGCTCCGTCAGGTAGTAGGTGCCCCGAGGGGTCGGCGTGTCCCCGGTGCCGGTGGCCACCGAGAAGCTGCTCACGAGCAGCCCGTGGCGGTAGAGGTCCATGCTGTTCTCCGCGGTGGAGACCTCGAGCCGGTACGGGACCTCCAGCACGACCACCTGCTCCGTCGAGACCCACCCGCTGGTGCCGTTGGGGCGTACCGGGAGCTGGACCTCGAGCCAGCCGTCCTCCTCGGCCAGGACCATGAAGGTCAGCGGGACGCCCGAGGGGGTGACCTGGTCGAAGGTGTGCGTGACGCTCCCCCCGGGCGACTCGTGGACGGTGACCTCCTGCGCCAGCGCTGTCGTGGCCTTGCTGGCCTCAGGAGCGGTCGGCCGCTCGGTGACCTCGGTGACGTCGTCGCGCTCGGTCTCTGACGCCCCGGTGGTCGTCGGCCGGGGGTCTGGCGTCACGGGTTCCTGCTGCGAGCATCCCGCGGCGAGCAGGATGGCAAGAGCAAGGGTGATGGTGGCGGTGGCGCGGTGTGGCACGGCTCTCCGGTCGGGGCGGTCAGGGCAGGACGCGTGCGGGCTCGGGGTCCGACCCCCGAGCCCGCACGCCTGGCCGTGTCAGCCGGTGTACTGGACGGCTCCCGGCACGGCCGTCGCCGGCGGGGCGGCGGGACCGGCCGGGGTTGCGTCGGTACCGCACGCCGCCTGCT
>NZ_JALPKN010000588.1 GCF_023630195.1 Actinotalea sp. C106
CTCCGGGCCAGCGAGAGCGACGCGGCGGGCCGGGGTCGGGGTCTCGACGACCGCGACGAGCAGCTGGGCGCCCTGGGGGCCGATGCCCACCACCCCGGCGCGGGCCACGCCGTCGACCCGCTCGACCGCCTGCTCGAGGCCCACCGGGGTGACCACGCCGTCCGCCGTGGTGATCACGTGGGCGAGCCTGCCCTCGACCCACAGCCGCCCCTGCTCGTCGAGGTGCCCGACGTCCCCGGTGCGGTGCCAACGGTCGTCGGGCACGTCACGGGTGGCCGCGCGGTCCGTCAGGTGCAGGCGGAAGTAGCCGCGCTTGAGGTGCGGGGCCGTCACCACGATCTCGCCGGTGCGGGCGGGGTCGGTGGTCGGCTCCCCGGTGGCCGCGCCGTCGGCGTCGAGGGGGCTGATGCGCACCTCGGTGGTCGGGGTGGGGCGCCCGACGCAGACCCCGCCCGAGTCGCCGTCGGGCCGGGAGCTGGTCGCGTCGCGGATCCCGTCGAGGGTGACGTCGGTCATGAGCAGCCCCTCGGTCATGCCGTAGGGGGTGTGCGGCTCGGCGTTG
The DNA here is from genome assembly GCF_023630195.1 of Actinotalea sp. C106. Lineage (GTDB taxonomy): Bacteria > Actinomycetota > Actinomycetes > Actinomycetales > Cellulomonadaceae > Actinotalea. The sequence goes on from NZ_JALPKN010000588.1 coordinate 563, forward strand.
GGCATGAGGCGGCCCGCGGCAGCCAGCAGGGGCTCAGGGACCGGGGCGCCGGCGGAGAGGAAGGTGCGGACCTGGGCGAGGGCGTCGTGATCGGCGGGGGTCAGGGCGTCGGCGGTCGCCACGACGTTGGCCAGGGCCGCCGGGGAGAGGAAGAGCACCGTCGCGTCGACCGCTGCCGCG
>NZ_JALPKN010000589.1 GCF_023630195.1 Actinotalea sp. C106
GTGCCCGCCGGCCTCGGTCGCGAGCTGATGCCGCACCAGGCCCGCGTGGTCGCGGCCGCTGCCCGCGGTCACCGCACCTTCCTGCTCGCCGACGAGCCCGGCCTCGGCAAGACCGCCCAGGCCCTGCTCGCCGCCCAGGCGGCCGATGCGTTCCCCCTGCTGGTCGTGGTGCCGAACGTGGTGAAGACGAACTGGGCGCACGAGGTCGGGCTGTGGACGCCGCAGCGCCGCGCCACGGTCGTCCACGGCGACGGCGACGACATCGACGGATTCGCGGACGTCGTGATCGTCAACTACGAGCTGCTGGACCGGCACGTGGGCTGGCTCGCCGACCTCGGCTTCCGCGGCATGGTCGTCGACGAGGCGCACTTCATCAAGAACAAGCGCTCCCAGCGCTCCCAGCACGTACTGGCCCTCGCTGAGCGGATCCGGGCCCGCGCCGGTCGGCCGCTGCTCATGGCGCTCACCGGCACCCCGCTGATCAACGACATCGAGGACTTCCGGGCGATCTGGCAGCTCCTCGGGTGGATCGACGACAAGACCCCCCTCGGCCCGCTGATGGCTGCCCTCGAGGACACCGGGCTCACCCCGGCCGACCCCGGCTTCTACGCCGCCGCGCGGTCCAACGTGATCGACATGGGCATCGTGCGGCGCCGCAAGGCCGACGTCGTCGCCGACATCCCGGCGCGCCGGGTGGCGGACCTGCCCGTCGAGCTCGACGGGGCGGTCGGGCGCTCGATCC
>NZ_JALPKN010000058.1 GCF_023630195.1 Actinotalea sp. C106
GCAGGCGCAGCAGGGGGTCGCCGGGCAGGGGCGGCGCGGGGTCCAGGACGTCGAGCCCGGCCCCGGTGATGCCGCCCTCCGCGAGCGCGGCGGTCAGGGCCGGCTGGTCGACGAGCCCGCCGCGGGCCACGTTGACGAGCGAGGCGGTGGGCTTCATCGCCGCGAGGAAGGCGGCGTCGACCATGTGGCGAGAGGTGGGGGTCAGTGCGGCTGTCAGCACGACGTAGTCGGACTGGGCGACGAGGTCCTCGAGCGGGAGGCAGTCGATGCCGAGCTCGGCCGCGCGGTCCCGCGCCGAGGGGCGGTCCTGGGTGACGACGCGGGCACCGAACGGGGCGAGCAGGCGGGCGACGTCGGCCCCGACGCTGCCCAGGCCGATGATCCCGACGGTCCGGCCGGCGATCCCGGGCCCTCGGTACCGCCCCCGCTCGGACCAGCGCCCTGAAGTGGCTGCGGCGTGGTTCTCCAGGAGCCGGTGGGCCAGGGCGAGCAGGAGGGTGACGGCCGAGGCCGCGAGCGGTCGACGCACGGCCTCCGGGGTGTTGGTGACCACGACGCCGGCGTCGGCCAGGGCCTCCAGGTCGATCCCGTCGTATCCGGCACCGAACCGCGCGACGTGCCGCAGCCGGGGCGCCGCGGCGACCACCTCGCGGGTGAACTGCAGGTGCCCGATCGACAGCACGGCGTCGTAGGGCTCGAGGTCCTCGGGGGCCGGGGCATGGCCGGCCGCGGGGGGCATGACCTCCCAGGAGAGGCCTGCGGCGGCCAGTCGCTCGAGGCCGATGTCCCCGAAGAGCGTGGTGCCGTCGGGCTCGACGCCCTCGGCCGTCACGCCGACGCGGTACGGGGTCGTTGTCATGGTTCTCTCCTCGATACATCCGACTACTAGGGGCCGCCTGGGCCAGGGTAGCGGCAGCAGAGCCGACAGTGAGGTAGATTCATCTGATGATTGGCTCTACGGTGGGAGTACCCCAGCCCGCACCGAGGAGCTCCCCATGCGCATCACCAGCATCGAGATCGAGGACGTCCGCTTCCCGACCTCGCTCACCGCCGACGGCTCGGACGCCATGAACAAGGACGGTGACTACTCGGCCGCCTACGTCGTGCTGCGCACCGACGGCACCGCGGCCGACGGCGCCCCGCTCGCAGGCTTCGGCCTGACCTTCACCACGGGCCGGGGCAACGACATCGTCGCCGTCGCCGCCCGTCAGCAGGCCGAGCTGCTCGTCGGCATGGACCTCGAGGAGATGGCTGCCGACATGGGCGCCGTCTACCGGCACCTGACCTCGGACGCGCAGATCCGCTGGCTCGGACCCGAGAAGGGCGTGGTCCACCTGTCGTTGTCCGCGGTGATGAACGCCGCGTGGGACCTCGCCGGGCGTCTGGCGGGCAAGCCCGTGTGGCGCCTGCTCGCCGACATGACCCCCGAGCAGCTGGTCGACGTCGCCGACCTGCGCTACCTCTCCGACGCGCTGACCCGCGAGGAGGCCATCGCCCTGCTGCGCGCCAAGGAGTCCGGCAAGGCCGAGCGGATCGCCGAGCTCGAGGCCACCGGCTACCCCTGCTACACCACCTCGGCCGGCTGGCTCGGGTACGACGACGACAAGCTGCGTCGCCTGTGCCAGGAGGCCGTCGACGAGGGCTACCAGCACATCAAGCTCAAGGTCGGCGCCAACCTCGAGGACGACATCCGCCGCTGCGGCATCGCCCGCGAGGTGATCGGCCCGGACCGCACCCTGATGATCGACGCCAACCAGGTGTGGGACGTCGACCAGGCCATCGAGTGGACCAACGCCCTCGCGCAGTTCGACCTGCTCTGGATCGAGGAGCCCACCAGCCCCGACGACGTGCTCGGCCACGCCGCGATCGGCCGCGGGGTCGCGCCCGTCGGGATCGCCACCGGCGAGCACTGCCACAACCGGGTCATGTTCAAGCAGTTCATGCAGGCCGGGGCGCTGGACTTCTGCCAGCTGGACGCCGGGCGGCTCGGCTCCCTCAACGAGATCGTCGCCGTCCTGCTCCTGGCCGCGAAGTTCGGCGTCCCCGTCTGCCCGCACGCCGGCGGGGTGGGCCTGTGCGAGATGGTCCAGCACGTCTCGATGCTCGACTTCGTGGCCGTCAGCGGGACGCGCGAGGGGCGGGTCACCGAGTTCGTGGACCACCTGCACGAGCACTTCACCGACCCGTGCGTCGTCCGCGAGGCCGCCTACACGCTGCCGAGCCAGCCTGGGTACTCGACCGAGATGCACGCCGCCTCGATCGAGGAGTTCCGCTTCCCCGACGGCACCTACTGGGCCGGCCGGCTGGTCCTCGAGGCCCCCTGAGCCGGGATACTCCTCGCATGTCCCGCACCGACCGCGTCGTCGACGGCATCACCGCGATGATCCTCGACGGGAGCCTGGCCCCCGGAGACCGGCTCCCGGTCGAGAAGGACCTGGCAGCGACCCTCGGCGTCTCCCGGGGGTCGCTGCGCGAGGGGGTCCGGGCGCTGTCGGTCCTCGGGGTCGTCGACTCGCGCCAGGGGGACGGCACGTATGTGACGAGCCTGGACCCGAGCCTGCTGGTCGCCCCCCTCGGGCTCGTCGTCGAGCTCCAGGGCGCCGGGCACGCCCTGCACGTGCACACCGTGCGCCGGATGCTCGAGACCGAGGTCGCCGGGCTCGCCGCGAGCAACGCCGCCCGGGCGGGCGAGGCCCTGGCCCGTGCACGGGAGGCCCTCGACGACTCCGCGGCGACCCTCGCCGCCCGGCCCTTACTGACCGGCGGGCCGAGGGCGAGAGGGAGCCGGGCGGCGGAGGGCGAGGGGGCTGCCGCTCCGGACCCCGCCGACCACGAGGCCCTCCTCGAGGCTGACATCGCCTTCCACCGGGCCCTCGCCGAGGCCGCTGCCAACCCCGTGCTCGGGGCCCTGGTCGAGGCACTCGCCGGGAGGACTGCGCGGCACCGCCTGTGGCGCGGGATCACCCAGGCCGGGGCCGACGAGCGCACCCAGGACGAGCACGAGGCCATCCTCGACGCGGTCCTCGCCGGCGACCCCGAGCGGGCCCGCGTCCGGATGGCCGCCCACCTCCTCGAGGTCGAGGACTTCCTCCGCGCCCAGGGGTGAGTGTTGGGGGCGCCCTGATGCCTCCGGGTCAGAGTCGTGCCGGGGCCGGGGCCTGGCTGGCGCTCAAGATCGGGGTCGATCGGGGTCGCCATGTGACCCCGATCAACCCCGATCGCACGCGGACGGCACCGACCGGAGCCTCGACTGACGCCCGGCGGTGGATGTGCGGTCATCCACAGGTCCGGAACGCCCCGTCATGACCCGGTTCACCGTTGCTAGGGTCACCTGCCATGACTCAGGGGGCGGGCCGACGTCGCGTGCTGCGTGCGGCCGGGACGATGCTCGCGCTGACCCTCGTCGTGGGGTGCACCCCCGACGAACCCGAGCCCACCACACCCCCGGCGACGACGGCCCCGACGGCAGCCCCGACGCCGAGCCCCGAGCCCAGCGAGCCGGTCGCGGTGGCACCGACCCGCCCCGCGGCGATGGACCGCGCCGACGAGGCCGGAGCCGTAGCAGCGGCGAAGTACTTCCTGGAGCTGTTCGCCTACGTCCTGTCCACCGGGGACACGACCGAGTGGGACGCGGTCACGATCGAAAGCTGCAGCCTCTGCACGAACGTCCGCGAGCGCGCAGTGACACTGCACGCTTCCGGCGGGATGCGCGGTGGCGGTGTCAGCATCCACTCGAGCCGAGTGATCGGCACCGACACGACGATCAATGCCCGAGCCGTCGAGGTCGACTATACGTTCGGTGCTGGCGAAGAGCTCGACGCCGCAGGTGAGACGGCCGAGACTCTCGCCGAGGAGTCAGGGACGGCGGTCCTGGACGTGAGCTTCACCGAGCAGGGATGGGTGCTGCTCGAGGGAAGCGGCGGCCAGACGGAGACGTCATGAGCCAGAGGATGGCGGTAGGTGGACTCGTCACGCTCCTTCTCACCGTGTCCCTCGCCTCTGGCGGCGCGGCTCAGGCGGCCGTGCGCGTGTCGGGCGGCGACTGGTGGGGCGCGGAGGCAAGCGACGACTCCGTCGTCGTCGGGAGACACGAGCAGCGGGGCGCGGGCTCCGGCGACGCAGCATCCGCCGCGTCGCCGAGCACCTCTAGCACGCCAGCGCCCGAGTACCGCCGCATCCCCGTCGGGTTCTGCGTGGCCGAGGACTGGATGGACGGCACGGAGACCTGCCTGGGTGAGGGCGGCACCTACCTCACACCGGACTGCGAGGACGGGTCGGACTACCTCCAGCCGCTGTTCTCCCGCCCCGTCGACTCCTCGGGCGCGGCCTCGGGCGAGTGGGAGCAGGTCGACGAGGGCGGGTGCGCCGAGGACGCCGCCGCCGCCCAGGCTGTCGTCCTCACCGCGGAGCAGTTCCGTCGGCTGCCGCTGCAGCCCTCGTCCCCGGTGTTCCAGCCGGCCGACGGTCGCGGCCTGGTCGGGATGGACCTGATCCTCATGACCAGCGCAGAACCGCAGATCCTGACCACCGACGTGCTCGGCGTGCCCGTGACGGTGCGCGCCACCCCCGTCGAGTTCGCGTGGGACCTCGGCGACGGGTCAGACCCGCTGACCACGACGGACGCCGGCCGGCCCTACCCCGACCACAACGTCGCCCAGGCCTACACACGTGAAGGGACCTACGCGGTCACCCTCACCACCACCTGGCAGGGCGAGTACCAGCTCGCCGGCACCGGACCCTGGCTCCCCGTCGCCGGCACCGCGACCACCACCTCGGCCCCCTTCCCGACCGACGTGGTCAGCGCCCGCTCCCAGCTGGTCGCCGACCCCCTCGACTGAGCCTGCCCACGCGAGATCGGGGTCGATCAGGGTCACCATCCGACCCTGATCGACCCCGATCCGGAGTGCTGGCCCGCGGCGGTGCCCGGGACGACCAGGATGGGGTCGATCAGGGTCACTATGTGACCCCGATCGACCCCGATGAGGAGAGCTCGCGCGCCGCGCGGGAGAACTAGCGGGCCAGCCAGCCGCCGTCGACGGCGAGGACCTGGCCGTGGATGTACGCGGCGGCCGGCGAGGCGAGGAAGACGACGACGTTGCCCATGTCCTCGGCGGTGCCCCAGCGGCCAGCGGGGATGCGGACCGAGAGCTGCTCGAGGCGTACCGGGTCGGCCAGCAGGGCCTCGTTCATGTCGGTCGCCATGTAGCCGGGGGCCACCGCGTTGACGTTGACGCCCTTGCCCGCCCACTCGTTGCACAGGGCCTTGGTCAGCTGCCCGACGGCCCCCTTGCTCGCGGCGTACGCGGGCACGGTGATGCCGCCCTGGAAGGTCAGCAGCGAGGCGAAGTTGATGACCTTGCCCTCGCCGCGCTCGAGCATGGGCCGCCCGAAGATCTGGCACAGCTGGAACACCGAGCGCAGGTTGATGTCGAGCACCGCGTCCCAGGAGTCGAGCGGGAAGTCGACCGCGGGGTGGCGGTCCTGGGTGCCAGCGTTGTTCACCAGGATGTCGACCTGGTGCTCGGCGAGCACCGCCTGCGCGGCCTCGGCCACGACCTCACCGTCGGACAGGTCCACGGCCTGGAAGTGCACCGTCCGCCCGCGGGCCTCGGCGTGGGCGAGCAGCTCGTCGGTCAGGCCACCGCGCGCCATGACCACGACGTCGGCCCCCGCGTCGAGCAGGGCCGTCGAGACCCCGAGGCCCAGGCCGCGGGCGCCGCCGGTGACGACCGCGGTGCGGCCGGTGAGGTCGAAGGGCTGGGGGGCGGGCGTGGTGCTCATGCGTCGGCCTTTCCGTCGAGGGGGGTGACCAGGACCTTGAGGCAGTCCTGACCGGTGGTCGCGGCGTCGAAGGCCTCGCCGACCTGCGCGAGGTCGAAGGCCTTGGTCGGGAAGCGGTCCAGGCCCAGGTCCCCCGAGGCGATGAGCTCGATGGCCCGCGCCATGTCGGCCGAGGTGTACACGCGCACCCCGACCATCGACTGCTCCTTGAAGCACACGGCCTGCAGGTCCAGCGGGGTCGGCTGCTTGTACACGCCGACGACGACGATCCGCCCCAGCACGCGGGTGGCGGCGGTGAGCTCGGCGGCCACGCTCGGGTGCGCCGCGGAGTCGAAGGTCGTGTCGGCCCCTTCACCGTCGGTCAGCTCGGCCAGCACCTCGATCATGCTCGAGCCCGCGGGCACGACGGTGAAGCCCATCCCCTCGGCCACCTCGCGGCGCCAGGCGCTCGGCTCGGTGATGACCACCGTGCCCGCGCCCTCGTGCCGGGCGACCAGGGCGGTCAGCACACCGATGGGGCCGGCGCCGTAGACGGCGACCGTGTCCCCGCGCTCCATGCCCGAGAGTGCCAGCGCGTGGACGGCGACCGCGAGGGGCTCGGCGAGGGTCGCGGTGCGCGGGTCCACGCCGTCGGGCACAGCGTGCAGCACCTCGGGGGGCAGGGCCACGTACTCGGCCATCCCGCCCGGGGCGTCGATCCCGTAGAGGCCCAGGCGACGGCAGACGTGCGCGTGGCCGTCGCGGCAGGCCTTGCACTCGCCGCAGCTGATCAGCGGCTCGACCGTGACGAGACTGCCCTCGGCGGGGCCGCTGGCCCCCGCGCGCTCGACCCAGCCGGACATCTCGTGGCCCATGACCAGCGGCGCCTGGGCGCGCGGGTGCTTGCCGTGGAAGATCGACAGGTCGGTGCCGCAGATGCCGTTGTAGGCGATGCGGACCAGGGCCCAGCCCTCGGGGACCTCGGGGGTCTCGATCTCACGGACCTCGACCTCGTCGGTCCCGGTCCACACCGCTGCCCTCATGGTGGTCATCTCACGCTCCTGATCCGACGGCGACCGGCGCACAGGTCGCGTTCCGTCCCGGGGCGCCGAGCACCTCGGGGTTGACGATGTTGCGGGGCCCCCGGTCGGCGACCACGTCGATCACGTTCGCGACCGTGCGGCGCTTGAGCTCGTCGTAGGACTCCTCGGTGTACCAGGCCAGGTGCGGGGTGAGGACCACCGAGTCGAAGGTCGTCAGCGGGTGGTCGGGGGGCAGGGGCTCCTGCTCGTGCACGTCGATCGCGGCACCCCGGATGCTGCCCGCCGCGAGGGCGTCGACCAGGGCCGGGGTGTCGAGCACGCCCCCGCGGCTGGTGTTGACCAGGATCGCGTCGGTGCGCATGCGGGCGAGCTCGGCCGCGCCGATCATGCCGCGGGTGCTGTCGGTCAGCGGCGTGTGCAGCGAGACCACCTGGGACCGCTCGAGCAGCTCGTCGAGGGAGACCGACGTGAACCCGTGGAAGGTGGCCGCCCCTGGCTCGGCGGCGACGTCGTACCCGATCACCTCGTAGCCCAGGCCGGCGGCCTTGCGGGCGGTCGCGGTGCCGATCAGGCCCATGCCGACCACGCCGAACACGCGGTCCCGCGTCTGGTAGAGCGGCCGCACCACGGCGAGGTCGAAGGAGCCTGCACGCACGCCCCGGTCGAGCCGGGGGATGCCCCGGGCGGCGGCCAGGGCCATGCCCACGGCGTGGTCCGAGACGGCCTCGGTCCCGTAGTCGGGCACGTTGCAGACGGCGATCCCACGCTCGGTCGCCGCCGCGACGTCCACCGAGTCGACCCCGACCCCGTAGCGACCGATGGCGCGCAGCGCCGGCAGGGCGTCCATCACCTCTGCCGTGATCTGCGCGTACTGCACGAGGATCCCCTCAGCCCCCGCGGCGTTCTCGACCAGCTCGGTCGCGTCGCGGGACTGGGTCAGGACCAGCTCGGCCCCGACGGGGTCGGCGACCTCGTGCTCGGCGTCGAAGGAGTCGTGGTCGCACTCGGTGATGACGATGCGCATCAGCGCGCCAGCCAGCCACCGTCGACCGGCAGGACGACGCCGTGCACGTAGTCCGCAGCATGGCTCGAGAGGAACAGGACGGCACCGGCGATGTCCGAGGCCTCGGCCCAGCGTCCGGCGGGGATGCGGTCGAGGATCGCCTTGCTGCGCTCGGGGTCCTGGCGCAGGTCGTGGGTGTTGGCCGTCGCGACGTAGCCGGGGGCCACGGCGTTGACGTTGACCCCGTACTGGGCCCACTCGTTGGCCAGGGCCCGGGTGAGCCCGGCGATCGCGGACTTCGAGGAGGTGTAGCCCGGCACGTTGATGCCGCCCTGGAAGCTCAGCATCGACGCGGTGTTGACGATGCGCCCCGAGCCGCGCTCGATCATGGTGCGCCCGACCTCGCGCGAGAGGACCCACGCCGTGCGCAGGTTCACGTCGAGCACGTGGTCGAAGTCCTCGTCGGAGTGCTGGGCGGCCGGGGTGCGGCGGATGGTCCCGCCGTTGTTGACCAGGATGTCGACGCCGCGGCCGGCCAGGTCCGCGGCGAGCTCGGCGACCTGGGCACGGTCGGAGAAGTCGGACTTGATCGGGGTGAAGCTCCTGCCCTGGGCCTCGACGGCCTGGCGGGTGGGGCTGTCGCCCTCCTCGATGTCATAGCTGACGCCGATGACGTCGGCCCCGGCGGTCGCGAGCGTCTCGGCGATCGCCAGGCCGATGCCCTGGCTGGCGCCGGTGACGACGGCGAGCTTGCCCTCGAGGCTGAGGAGCTGCTCGGCGAAGGCTGCGGGGGTGGTCGGGCTGTTCGTCATCGTGGTGCTCTCTCGATCGGGTCGGTGCGGACCACTGGTCCGGTGCGGGTGCGGGTCGTGCTGGTCGGTGTCTGCCTCAGGGGACGTACCCCAGGGCGGTGGAGATGCGGTCGGCGGTGCGGGTGGCGGCCTCGTGCATGGCCTCGACCTGCTCGAGGGTGTGCTCGAGGGTGATGGTCGAGATGCTCAGGCCGTACCTCACGGTCCCGGTGTGGTCCCGGATCGGCGCCGCGACGCAGGCCACGCCGGGCACGTTCTCCTCACGGTCCAGGGAGTAGCCGCACCGGCGGACCTGCTCGATCTCGGCGCGCAGCTCGTCGATGGTGGTGAGGGTGTGCTCGGTGCGTCGGGGCAGGCCGACCCGGGCCACGAACCGCTCGAGCTCCTCGTCGGTGTAGCCCGCCAGGACCGCCTTGCCGATGCCCGAGGAGTGCATCGGGATCGCGTGGCCGACCCGCGAGGGCATCTGGTACGGCTTGTCGGAGTCCGAGCGGATCAGGTAGATGATCTCGTCACCGTTGGCCGCACCCACGTGGATCGTGCAGTGCACCTCCTCGACGAGCTCGTCGACGTAGGGCTGCGCGATCGCCGAGATGTCGATCCGCTGCAGGGCGCGCCCTGCCAGGGCCAGGATCTGCGGCCCGGGCAGGTAGGTGCCGTCCTGCGCCAGGCTGACGAACCCCCGGGTCACGAGGGTGCTGATGATCCGGTGGGTCGTGGCCTTGGCGAGTCCTGTGGCGGCGACGACGTCGGTGAACCGCGGGTTCGCGAGGGCCGCTTCGAGCACGAGGAGCGTCTTCTCGCTCGCGTTCGCACTCGCGACGGCGGGGACGACCACGCCGTCGCCCGTCTGCGGGGTCCCGATCGGCCCGGTGTCACGCGCGGACGCGGTCCGTACGCTCTCGCTCGTCATGGTTCTCGCCTGTCCGTCGGTCGATGGGTGGATGACCAGCCTGGCTCATCGCATCTCGGTGATGGGGAACCCGTCCATGTCGTCGAAGGACTGGTTCTCCCCCGCCATCGCCCACACGAAGCTGTAGGAGGCGGTGCCGACGCCCGAGTGCACGGACCAGCTCGGGGAGATGATCGCCTCCTCGTCGGCCACGACCATGTGCCGGGTCTCGTCCGGCCGTCCGAGGATGTGGATGACCCGCGCCTCCTCGGGGAGGCCGAAGTACAGGTAGGCCTCCATCCGCCGGTCGTGGGTGTGGGCAGGCATGGTGTTCCACATGCTCCCGGGGTGCAGCGTGGTGACGCCCATGACGACCTGGCAGCTGCGCACGCCGTTCTCGTGGATGTACTGGTTGAGGGTGCGCCGGTTCGAGGTGAGCGGGTCGCCGAGCTCGCGCACGGTCCCGGTGCCGGCCTCGACGAGGGTCGTCGGGTAGGCGGTGTGCGCCGGTGCCGAGACCAGGTAGAACCGGGCCGGGCCCTGCTCGCCCGAGGCGTCGGCCGAGCTGAAGGTGACCTCGCGGGCACCGCGGCCCACGTACAGGCACGAGGCGTGCCCGACGTCGTAGTTCGTGCCGTCCACCGTGATGGTCCCGGCACCGCCCACGTTGACGATGCCCGCCTCACGGTGCTCGAAGAAGAACTCCGAGCGGATCTCGGGGAAGGTCGGCAGCGTCACGGTGGTGCGCACGGGGCGGACCCCGGCCAGCACCACGCGGTCGTGGTGGGTGTAGACAGCACGGGCCTCGTCGTCGGCGAAGAGACCGGGGACGAGGTACCGGCGTCGCAGCTCGGCCGTGTCCATCCCGGGGATCTGCTCGGGGCTGGTGGCGTAGCGCTGTTCCATGATGGGCCTTTCGAAGGACGGGGTCTGGCGGGAAGGACTGGGCCACCGGCCGGCGGCGCGCGGGGGGCAGCCGCCGGCCGGTGGGATCAGGGGGTGACCAGCTGGAGGGTGGTCGGCAGCCACATCGACAGGGCCGGGGTGAAGATCACCATCACCAGCAGGGCGACCAGCGCCGCGAAGAACGGCATGAGCCGCCGCACGACGTCCTCGATGCCGAGCCCGGCGACCTTGGCGCCGACGAAGAGGATCGGCCCGACGGGGGGTGTGATGGTCCCGACCGAGAGGGCGAAGACCATCATGATCCCGAAGTGCACGGGGTGGATCCCGAAGGCCGCGACGATCGGGAGGAAGATCGGCGTGAAGATCAGCACCGCGGGCGTCGGGTCCATGAAGAGCCCCACGACCAGGAGGACCATGGCGATCAGCAGCAGCAGCACCACGGGGCTCTCGGAGATCGTGAACATCGCCTCGGAGACCATCGCCGGGATCTGGGCGAAGGACATGACGAAGCCCATGATCGAGGAGACCCCGATGAGGAACATCACGACCGAGGTGGTGCGGGCCGCGTCCATGAGGATGCGCGGCAGGTCCCGGAACTTGATCGACTTGTAGACGGCCGAGAGGACCAGGGAGTAGATCACCGCGATGTTCGAGGCCTCGGTCGGGGTGAAGATGCCCCGCAGGATGCCGCCGATCACCACGACGATGAGCAGCAGGGCCGGCACCGCGATGAGGATCGTCTTGGCGCCCTCGGTGAAGCCGATGCGCTCGGTCATCTTCAGCTCGGGACGCTTGCGGGCGTAGAGGAACACGATGACCATGCACACCGCCGCCCAGAGGAGACCGGGGACGTACCCGGCCACGAACAGGGCCGCGATCGAGGCCCCCGAGACCAGCGAGTAGACGATCATCAGGTTGCTCGGCGGGATGAGCATCCCCGCCGGGGCCGAGGCGATGTTGGTCGCCGCCGCGAACCCGCGGTTGTAGCCCTCCTTGGCCTGGATGGGCCCCATGGTCGAGCCGATGGCCGCGGCGGCCGCGACCCCCGAACCGCTCACGGCGCCGAAGAGGGCGTTGGCCGCGACGTTGGTCTGGGCGAGGGACCCGGGGGTCCGCCCGACCATGACCTTCGCCGCGTTGATCAGGCGGAGGGCTATCCCTCCGTTGTTCATGATCACGCCGGCCAGGACGAAGAACGGGATGGCCAGCAAGGGGAACGAGTTGATCCCGCGGAAGATCTGCTGGGCCGAGGTCAGGACGCCGTTCTCGACGCCGAGGATGACGAACAGGGCGGTCAGGGACGAGAGCCCGACGGCGATGCTGATCGGCGCACCGATCACCAGGAAGATCGCGATGCCCGCGACCAGGATGAGCGCTGCGAGTGCTGCTGGATCCATGGGTCAGCGCTCCTTCACAGGACGTCCGGCTCGGTGGCCTCGACGGGGCGCTCGGCGCCCGTGAGGATCCGGACCAGGTGGTAGACGGTGTAGAAGGCGATGAGCACGCCCGAGATCGGCAGCGCGAGGTACAGCGGGCCGACGTTGACCGGCAGACCGGTGAGGTTCTGGGCCCAGGCGAGGTCGACGACGCTGAACCCGCCCCAGATGAGGGCCAGGACCGCGAAGGTGAGGATCGCGAGCTGCACGATCACCATCAGCACGGTCTGGGCGCCGCGAGGGAGCTTGCGCACCGCGACGTCGACCGCGATGTGCCCGCGCTCTCCGAAGACGAGTGCCGCCCCGAAGAGGCCCAGCCAGATGAACAGGTACTTGGCGAGCTCCTCGGACCAGCCGCTGGGCTGGTCGAGGACCTGGCGAGCGAAGACCTGCCACGCGACGTCGATGACGAGCGCGGCGAACAGTGCCACGCACACCCACGTCAGGACGCGGTCCAGCGCATTCTTTGCTGCAGTCATGGGATGGGCCTCTTCGGGACGGGGGCGATCAGGAGACCGCGGCGCGGACCTGGTCGTAGATGGTCTGCGTCACCTCGTTGTCGATCTTCTCCTCCGTCAGCGGGGCGATGACCTCGGCGAAGGCGTCGACGTCGACCTCGTTGAACTGGGCACCCTCGGCCTCGGCCGCGGCCTTGGCCTCGGTGACCTGCTCCTCCCAGAGCTCGGCCTCGCGCTCGATGGCCTCGTCGAGGAGCCCGTCGAAGGCCTCCTGGTGCTCGGGCGACATCGCGTCCCAGACCGTCGGGTTGATGATCAGGTAGTCGGGGAACATGAGGTGGCGCGTGTAGCTGTAGTACGGCGCGACCTCGTGCTGCTTAAGGTTGTAGTAGATGAGCTCGTTGTTCTCGCCGCCCTCGAGCAGACCGGACTGCATGGCCGTGTAGACCTCGCCCTGGCCCATCGGGGTCCCGGTGCCGCCCATGAGGCTGAGCATCTCGATGTTCGTGTCGGACTCGATGACGCGGATCTTCATGCCCGCGAGGTCCTCGGGGGTGTTGATCGGCTTCTCGGTGTTGTAGACCGACCGGATGCCGCCGTGGAAGGCGCCCATGACCTTGATGCTCTGGTCCTCGAGGGAGGAGTAGAGGTCCTCGGTGATCTCGGGGTCGTTGGTGACCTGGCGCTGGTGGTCCTGCGAGTCGAAGACGAAGGGCAGGTTGAACACCACGAAGTCGGGGTTGAAGTTCTCGAGCAGCGGGCCGCCGACGTATGCCATCTCGAGCGTGCCGGCCTGCATCAGCTCGATGGTCTCGCGCTGGGCGCCGAGGGTCTCGTTCGGGAAGACCTCGATGTCGTAGGCACCGTCGGTCGCCTCGAAGAGCTTGTCGCCGAGCTCGTCGAGCACGATGTACTGCGGGTGGGACTCAGGCTGGTTGAACGCCGCCTTCATGACGAGCGTGTCGGCGTTGGCCTCGACCTCGGCGCTGGTGTCGTCGCCGTTCTCGCCCTCCCCGGGGGAGGTCGTTCCCGCGCTGCACGCAGCGAGCGCCAGGGCAGATGCCCCGACCAGCGCGGTGATCGAAACGGCCTTGTTTCGCCTCATGGTGACTCCTTCGTCGGCTCACGGGGGTGTGAGCGGGCTGTGCCCGCGGACGGTGTGCACGTCCGCGGTGTGTCGGGAGCTGTCGTCGTGGTCGTGCTGACCGCGATGTCAGTGCCGTAGATGGAACTAAGTTCCGACCTGCGGAACACTAGCCCGCCTGGTGGAACCTGACAACAGGCCCTAAGACCTACGCCGGTATCGATACGGTTCCGAGACCTGCCCCATCCCCTCGGAGGAACGATGACGATCGACGAGGCCCCTGCCCCGCGCCCCCTGCCCCTGCTCGGCGCCTACGCCATGGCCCCCGGCGACCCCGCCGAGGAGGCCGAGCTCTACGCCGCCGTCCGCGACCTGCCGATCGCAGGGCTCGAGGCCCCGCTCCTGCCGGAGGACGGGGGCGTGCTGTCCCCCGCGTGGCGCGAGCGCAACCTCGACCCGGCCTGGGACCTGCTGCTGACCTGCATCCCCACCGTCATGCACCGGCTCGGTGAGGACGCCGGCTACGGCCTGGCCTCGACCGACCACGCCGCCCGTGAGGCCGCCCTGGCCGACGTCGCCCGCGCCCGGGACCTGGCCCGCACCCTCGCCGAGGAGCACGGCCGCCCGGTCGTCACGGCCATCCAGGTGCACAGCGCCCCCGGGCCGGGGCGCGGATCCCTCGACAACCTGCGACGGTCGCTCACGACCCTCGCGGGGTGGGACCTCGCCGGTGCCCGCGTGCTGCTCGAGCACTGCGACGCGCAGGTCGACGGGCAGGACGCCGCCAAGGGCTTCCTGACCCTCGACGAGGAGCTCGCGACCCTCGAGGCTCTCGGGCCCGACGCCAAGATCGGTCTGAGCATCAACTGGGGGCGCTCGGCCATCGAGGGCCGTTCGGCGCAGACCCCGGTCGACCACGCCCGGGCAGCCCGCGACGCCCGGCTGCTGGGCGCCCTGGTCCTGTCAGGGGCGGCCGGCACCGAGACGCCGTGGGGACCGGCCTGGTCGGACGCGCACATCCCCCCGCGGG
>NZ_JALPKN010000590.1 GCF_023630195.1 Actinotalea sp. C106
CGGCGTGGGCGCGGTCCTGCTCGGCGCGTTCGACTGCTGCGCGGACGGCGGCGGGGTCGGCGCCGGCGTGGTCGGCGTCCACGCCATAGCGACCGCGCAGCTCCTCTCGGATGCGCTGCTCGGCGCGGAGGGCTTCGGGGTCCTCGTGGGCCCAGGCCCGGGCGACTTGGTAGGTGCGGCCGATCTGCTCGGGTGTCGTCTGGTCCCACCACTGGGCGTTGTGCACGGGCGCGAGCTCGGCGCGCGCCGCACGCTGCTCGGCGGCCAGGCGCGAGGCCAGCTCGCGGGACTCCTGCTCACTGGAGGCCTGTGCCCGGCGCATGGCCTCTTCGCGGGCGCGGGCGATGCGTTCGCCGATCTGTCCGGCGGCGGTGACCAGCACCCGCAGCTGGCCCTCGAAGGCCTCTTCGATCCCGTCCGTCTCCTCAACCACCCTGGTCCCCCTTCATCGCTGCGGGCCGCGGTCTGCGCCCGGGCCTGTCGTGTTCCGCACCCGAGCCGCCTCGATGTCGTTCGGTACGGGTGATGTGGCCTTGTTCGCTGCGGCCTCGTGGCTGGCGGTGAGCCGCTCGAGGACGGCCTGCGCCTGCGGGTCCAGCCCGGTGGGCCGCTCCAGCACCGCCGTCGCAGCACCGGCCTGCGCCGGTGCGTCGCTGCCATGTGCGGGGGGCGGGAGTGCGTCGCGGACGCGGACCAGGCGGGCGCGGGTGTCCTGGGCCAGGAGCTGGGCCTGGCGG
>NZ_JALPKN010000591.1 GCF_023630195.1 Actinotalea sp. C106
CCTCCGACTTCTCCGGCACGGCGCACGTGACGGCCCACCTCCGCGCCGCGGTGGATGCTCACCCGCGCGGTGCCCCCGTCGGTGTCCTCGACCGGGACGACGAGCTCGGCCCCGGCCGGCACCGGCGCGCCGGTCATGATCCGCGCTGCCGTGCCCGGGAGCACCGTCGGGCGCTCGTCGCTCCCGGCAGCGAGGTCGGCCAGGACGTCGAGGACCACGGGACGCTCGGTGGTCGCTCCCCGGACGTCCTCGGCACGCACCGCGTAGCCGTCCATCGCCGAGTTGTCCCAGGCAGGGAGGTCGCTCGCCGCCGCGACCGACTCGGCGAGCACCAGGCCGAGCGCGTCGTGCAGGGCGAGGTCGACCACGGGGGTCGGCGCAGCGAGCCGCAGCGCGGCCGTCCGGTGCTCGGCAGGGGTACGCATGGAGCCTCTCGGTCAGCAGCAGTGCCCGGGGACCCGGCTCAGCTGCACACGCCAGAGCTCGGGTCCCTCGGCAAGGTACTCCCACACGATCTGACCGGGCTCGCGCTGCTCGATCTGCTCGCGCAGCGGGACCGGGTCGTGGTCGACGGCCAGGACCAGGGACTCGCGCGGCTCGAGCGCGTCGACCGCGGCGAAGACCTGCTCGTGGCGCACCGCCCGCGGGATCTCCCGCACGTCCAGGTCACCGGCCGCAGCTGCTCCCGGGCCCCGCCCGGCGTCGTCGGCCCCGCAGCCGCAGCCACCGCAGCC
>NZ_JALPKN010000592.1 GCF_023630195.1 Actinotalea sp. C106
GCGGGTCGGGGTCGACCCGCGGCTGGCCCGCGCTCTCCTCGACGCCGTCCCGCACCTCGGGGTGCGACGGGCCGCCGAGATCGTCGGCCTGCTGGCCGAGGACGTGCGTGCCCCCGGCGGCGACCTGGTCGCGGCACTGCGCACCCTGCGACGGGGCTCGGCCGAGAGCGTCTCCTGGGCGACGCAGGTCCGGCGGTTGGAGCAGGCCGCCCGGGACCGAGCCACGCAGGACGGGAGTGCTCACGACAGACCTGCAGCGAAGGGCCGGCCGGGGACGGACCTCCCGGACGACCTCGCCGTCGGGCTGGTCGTCGCCCTGGCCCACCCCGACCGGATCGCGCGACGGCGTCCGGGCGGGACCACCTATCTCATGACCTCGGGGACGGGGGCCGTGCTGCGCGGGGAGCAGGGTGCGCTGAACGGCGTCCCGTGGCTCGCCGTCGCCGAGGCCGACCGGCCGTCGGGCCGCTCGGACGCGACGGTGCGTGCTGCGGCCCCCCTCGACCTCGACCTCGCCGTCGAGGCAGCCCCGACCCTGCTGCGCGAGGAGCAGGGGGTCGCGTGGGTGGACGGCCAGGTCGTCGCTCGACGATCGCGCTGGCTCGGCGCCATCGAGCTCAGCTCCGAGCCGTGGCGGGACCCCGACCCTGCCCTGGTGATCGGTGCGGTGCGGGACGGCCTCGCGCGGGAGGGGCTCTCCCTGCTGCCCTGGAGCGCCGGGAAGTCGGGGGCCA
>NZ_JALPKN010000593.1 GCF_023630195.1 Actinotalea sp. C106
CACGTGGTCGAGGTGGTCCCGGGTCGCCGCAGCGACCGACTCGGCGCCCCGCCGCGAGCGCGTGAAGGCCAGGGTGCGGGCCCCGGCCAGGGTCAGGTCGGTCAGCAGGTCAGCCATCTCGGCGGTGGCGGTGCGGTGGGTCGGTGCGGTGGGGGAAGGTGTGGCCGGCGAAGCCGGGGCGTCCGGCTCCTCGGGCACCGGGAGGGCCTCGCCCGGCAGCTCGGGAGGCTGCCACAGCACGAAGGTCTTGCGGCCCTGCGGGGCGGTGTCCTCGGTGACCGCCACGACCTCCTCAGCCGGCACCCCGAGCAGGCGGGCGGCGCTCGCGGCCGGGTCGGAGGTGGTCGCCGAGGCCAGGACGACGACGGGAGCGCTGCCGTAGCTCGCGGCCAGGCGTCGCAGCCGGCGCAGCACCGCGGCCACGTGCGCGCCGAACACCCCGCGGAACGCGTGGCTCTCGTCGAGCACCACGTAGCGCAGCGAGCGCAGCAGCCGCGACCAGCGCCGGTGCCCGGGCAGCAGCGAGAAGTGCAGGAAGTCGGGGTTGGTCAGGACGACGTCGGCGTGGTCGCGGATCCACTGCCGCTCGGACATCGCGGTGTCCCCGTCGCAGGTCGCGGCGCGCACGCTCACCTCGGCGGCGCCCAGCAGCCGCTCGAGGCCCGCGAGCTGATCGGCGGCCAACGCCTTGGTCGGCGCGAGGTACAGCACCGAGCCGCGCCGGCTCA
>NZ_JALPKN010000594.1 GCF_023630195.1 Actinotalea sp. C106
GGCCGGTCTCGCGACCGAGGTCGGCTCGGGGGGCACGGCGCTCAGCCCTGCCCAGGCGCAGCAGGTCGCGCTGGCCCGGCTGGTGCTCCTGGACCCGCACACCCTCGTGCTGGACGAGGCGACCTCGCTGCTCGACCCCCGCGCCGCCCGGCACCTCGAGCGCTCCCTCTCGGCCGTGCTCACCGGCCGGACCGTGGTGGCGATCGCCCACCGCCTGCACACCGCGCACGACGCCGACCGCGTCGCGGTGGTCGACGGCGGCCGGATCACCGAGATCGGTTCGCACGACGAGCTGGTCGCCGCCGGCGGGGACTACGCGCGACTGTGGCACTCCTGGCAGCAGGACTGACGATGGCCCTCGGTCCGGTCCACCTGCGCGGCGGTGTCGTCGTCGACGCCCGCGAGCTCCGTTGGCGGTTCTCGCGGGCGAGCGGCCCTGGCGGGCAAGGGGTCAACACCACCGACTCGCGGGTCGAGCTGAGCTGGGACGCCGGGGCCAGCCCCGCCCTCGACGAGCAGCAGCGCGCGCGCATCCTGACCCGGCTCGGCGCTCGGGCCGTCGAGGGGGTGGTCACGGTCGTCGCGGTCGAGCACCGGTCCCAGCTGCGCAACCGTGAGGCCGCCCTCGCCCGCCTCACCACGCTCCTCGACGACGCCCTGCGCCCCCCGGACCAGCCACGTCGCGCCACCCGCCCGAGCCGCTCCTCCCGTGCCCGACGCAGCGC
>NZ_JALPKN010000595.1 GCF_023630195.1 Actinotalea sp. C106
CCGAGCCGCGACCGTGACCCCGGCCGCCCCCGTCCACCGGGAGTCGATCGCCCCCTCGACGACGAGCGCCACGTGCAGCCCGCGCAGGTCCTCGCGCTCGGGCTCCCAGGCCGTCACGGCGTGGTCGAGCCCGCTCACCACGACCTCCTCGACCGCGCGGCCGTCGTGGTCGAGGCTGCGCACCGCGACCTTGCGGCCGCCCTGGCTGGTCTTGGCCCCCGAGGCCTTGGCGACGGGCTCGAGGGTGCCGTCCCGGCCCTCACGGGCGACGAGCTTGTAGACCATGCCGCAGGTCGGCGCCCCCGAACCGGTCACCACGGAGGTGCCCACGCCGTAGGAGTCCACCGGCGCGGCCGCGAGGCCGGCGATCGCGTGCTCGTCGAGGTCCGAGCTCACCACGATCCGCGTGCTGGTCGCCCCGAGGCGGTCGAGCTGGGCGCGCACCTCGTGCGCGAGGGTGGGCAGGTCCCCCGAGTCCAGCCGCACGGCCCCGAGGCCGGTGCCGGCCGCAGCCACGGCCCGCTCGACTCCGCGGGTCACGTCGTAGGTGTCGACCAGGAGCGTGGTGCCGGGGCCGTGCGAGGCGACCTGGGAGGCGAACGCGGACTCCTCGTCGTCGTGCAGCAGGGTGTAGGCGTGGGCCGCGGTGCCGATCGTGGGCAGGCCGTAGCGGCGCCCCGCCTCGAGGTTGGAGGTCCCGGCGAAGCCCGCGACGG
>NZ_JALPKN010000596.1 GCF_023630195.1 Actinotalea sp. C106
GGCAAGCCCGCCACCCCCAGCAAGCCAGCCCCCAGCAAGCCAGCCGACCCGGGCAGCGCAGCCCCCGGCAAGCCCGCCACCCCAGATGCAGGTGCATCGAACGGCACGGCTGACCCCGCGGACCCCGGGTCGTCCCCGGGCAAGGGCACGAACGGCCGCCCCTGAGCATGGCGCGGCCGTCGACAAACTCGTCGGTCTCAGCCCGTACCCCTGCGCCCCGCGGGGGCGATGACCGTAGTGAGAGCGGCGCCCACGCCGTCGATGACGAGACCGCCCCGCACGGGCGGGGCACCTGGAGGAGGAGATCATGAGCGTCAGCATCCTCACCGCGGTCCTGGCCGGGATCGCCGGGCTCGACTCCCCCAGCTCGTCCACCGAGGGCCGGACCATGACCTACGGGTCCGGCAGCGTGACCGATCCGCAGCGGAGCCGCTGAGCCCCTGAGGCTCAGCCCCGCCACACACTCCCCGGCCGGCGTCGACCCCCTGCACGCCGGCCGGGGGTCACCGTCCCCCGGCCGGCCGGGGCCTTCTCATCGCCGCACGCCTCGGCGGGGCGGCTCGGTGGTCGGGTCCTCGGGCCAGGCGTGCTTGGGGTACCGCCCCCGCAGCTCGGCTCGGACCTGCGGGTACCCCGTCCGCCAGGAGGACTCCAGGTCGGCCGTCACGGCCCCGGGCCGGCCCGCGGGCGAGAGCAGGCAAGACGG
>NZ_JALPKN010000597.1 GCF_023630195.1 Actinotalea sp. C106
GCCCGGGGGTGCGCCCGCCACGCCGCCCGGCCCCGGCCAGGAGTCGGCCTGGGACTACCCGCGACCGCCCGCCGTCGAGCCGAGCGAGGAGCACGTCGTGGTCCGCCTGGGCACGACCCTCGTGGCCGACACCCGGCGGTCGGTGCGGGTCCTGGAGACCTCCCACCCGCCGACCTACTACCTCCCACGCGAGGACGTGCCCGACGGCGTCCTCGTCCCGGCCCAGGGCAGCAGCTTCTGCGAGTTCAAGGGCCGGGCGGCGTACTTCGACGTCGTCGGCGTGGACGAGCGCGGCGAGCAGGTCGTCGTGCCCGGGGCCGCGTGGACCTACCTCGACCCGACACCCGCCTTCGCCGCGATCACCGGCCACATCGCCCTCTACCCGGGCCGCATGACCGAGTGCACCGTTGACGGCGAGGTGGTCCGCCCCCAGGAGGGTGGCTTCTACGGCGGCTGGATCACCGACCGCGTCGTCGGCCCCCTCAAGGGAGCCCCCGGCACCCTCGGCTGGTAGCCCGCAGGCTGCCTCCCCGGGTGCCGCGCCCACCCTCTCGCGCGCCGCGCGCCTCAGCGGCGCCGCCCCGTTGAGTGGTCACTTCTTGCCGCTTGTCGAACCCTCGATCCGGCAAGAAGTGACCACTCGACGTCAGCGCCCGAGGGCGGGTGGGGGCGCAGCGGGCGGGCGGGGGCGCGGGGGGCGGGG
>NZ_JALPKN010000598.1 GCF_023630195.1 Actinotalea sp. C106
TTGGCCTCCGACTTCTGGCGGAGCACGGCCTCGTCCTGCTCGGGGCCGGCCCGGCGCCCGAGCGCGGATGGCGCGCCCGGGATCTCGACGGCAAGACGCTGGTCGTCTCCCTGGTCCGGGTCGCCTCCGTATCGCGGGCCGCGCGGGCTCGTGAACGCGTCGAGCGTCTGCGGACCGTGGACTCCCCGCACGTGGCGACGGTCCGGGCTGCTGTCGAGCTCGGCCCCGAGCTCCTCGCGGTCCCCTACGAGGAGGTGCCGGGGGTCGACCTGCGCCGCCTCCGGGGCCAACGAGGGCGCTGGTCGGTGGGCGAGGTCGTCTCGGTGGTCGGACCCCTGGCGGAGGCCCTGGCAGCGATGCACCGCACCGGGCTCGTGCACGGTGACGTCTCCCCGGGCAACGTGGTCATCACTCCCGACGGGTCACCCGTGCTCATCGATCTCGTCACCGGGGCCGATCCGGAGGAGGAGGGCACCCCTGGCTTCGTCGCCCCCGAGCGGGTGCACGGTGCCGGGCCCGCGGGGGATGTCCACGCCGTGGCTCTGATCGGTCTTCAGCTCCTGGCCATCGATGAGCTCGACGCCCACGGCGCACTGCCCGACCCGTCGGCCGCGGCCCGCGGCGCCCTGGTCGAGGTGCTGCGGCGGGCGACGACCCATGACCCGGGGGACCGCCCCACGGCCGGCGACCTCGCCCGCGAGG
>NZ_JALPKN010000599.1 GCF_023630195.1 Actinotalea sp. C106
GTGCTCGCGGCCGGCGTCCGCCCCGAGGACGAGCCGCTGCTGAGCCTGCGTGCGGCGGCCGCCGCGGCGCGAACAGGTCTGCCGCTGTCACCGGTCACGATCGACAGCCTCGCGCGGACCCCTGAGCTCCCCGTGCCCTGGCCGGTCGGTGCGCGGGCCCACCTGCTGCAGCTCCTCGGGGCCGGGCCGGCGCAGATCCCGGTCTGGGAGACCCTCGACCTCGCAGGGGTCGTGACCCGCTGGATCCCGGAGTGGGCAGGAGTCCGCAACCGTCCGCAACGCTCCCCGATCCACCGTCACACCGTGGACCGTCACCTGGTCGAGACCGTGGCACGGGCCGGTCGTGGACGTCGAGGTCCGGGGGCCGGCGGTCAGACCCTGCTCCTCGCCGCGCTGCTGCACGACATCGGCAAGCGGGCCGGAGCCACCGACCACAGCGTCGAGGGAGCGGCCATCGCGCCGACCATCCTCGAGCGGATGGGGGTAGAGGAGGCCGAGGTGCGGGACGTGACCCTGCTGGTGCGCCACCACCTCACCCTCGCGGAGCTGGCCACGCAGCGCGACCCCGAGGACCCCGCGACCGTCGCCGCGCTGCTGGCGGCCGTCGACCACCGCGCCGACCTGCTCGACCTGCTCCGCCAGCTCACCGAGGCGGACGCCTCAGCGGCAGGCCCGACGGCCTGGACCCCGTGGCGGGC
>NZ_JALPKN010000059.1 GCF_023630195.1 Actinotalea sp. C106
GCCCCGAGCAGGACGAGGCCGTGCTCCGCCAGGCCGGCGGGCAGCTCCGGGGGCACGGCGCGGGCCCCTGGGGCCGAGGGGAGGGCACGTCCCGGCACGGGCCGGCCAGGTTCGAGGGGGACCGAGGTGATCACCAGCCCATCGCACCATCACCGGACAGGCTCGCCGTGGTTGTCCACAGGCTCGGTCGAGGCCGGCCGCCGCGAGAGGGGCCGGTCACCTGTGACGAGCCGAGCCTCAGCGCACCGAGAGGCGACGGCCCTCGACGACGCTGCGCCGCGCGAGGTCGAGCACAGCCGCGGTCCGGACCGCGTCGGCCGGGTCGACCGGAGCCGGCCCCCCACGCAGCACCCACTCGGCCACCTCGCGGTAGTAGTCGGCGTGGGTGCCGGGCTCACGACGCACGGGCTCGACCTCGTCCCCGTGCACCAGCCACCCCTCGTGCTCGGGTCCCGGGTCGAGCGGGGCGAACGGGGTGGGCTCGCCCTCGAAGCTCGTCACCAGGTAGGCACCCGCGCTGCCCAGCACCCGGGTCCGTGGCCCGGGCGCGCCGACCACCCCACCGGCCCACAGGTGGCTCAGGGTGCCGCCCGCGTGCTCGAGGGCCAGGAAGACGTCGTCCTCGGTGGGGGTCGTCAGGGCGCGGAGCTCGGCGTACACGCTGGTCACCGGGCCGAAGAGCTCGGCCGCGGAGTCGACGAGGTGTGCTCCGAGGTCCAGCAGGAGTCCCCCGCCGTCGCCGACGGCGTTCTCCTTCCACCGGTCCTTGGGCACCGGTCGCCACCGCTCCCAGCGCCTCTCGAACCGGTGCACGGTGCCCAGGGAACCGTCCGCCAGGAGCCGCCGCAGGGTGCGTTGCTCGGGGTCCCACCGCCGGTTCTGGAAGACCGTGAGCGGCACGCGGGCCTCCTGGGCGGCCCGGAGCACGGTCCCAGCCCCGTCGGCGTCGAGCCCGAGCGGCTTGTCCACCACGAGGGGTCGGCCCGCGGCGATGACCTCGAGGGCGTTCTCGACGTGCCGCCCGGTCGGTGAGGCCACCACCACGACGTCGAGCTCGTCCCGTCTGCCCAGCAGGCCCGCGAGGTCCGGGTGCACCCGGACCCCTGGCCAGTCCTCCCCCGCGGTCGCGATGCGCGCCGGGTCCCGCGTGACGACGTCGGTCACCTGATGACCGGCCTCGCGCAGGAGACGCCCGTGGATGCCGCGGCCGGCGTCGCCGTACCCGACGACCCCGACGCGGAGGCTCAGCTCGTGATCTTCGTGTGCCATGGCCACCAGGATGCCCGACCCAGGTCGTGGACGAGACCGGGGACCAGCAGGGTGCGCACGATCAGCGTGTCGATGAGCACCCCCAGCGAGACGAGGAAGGCCAGCTGGACCAGGAAGAGCAGCGGGAGCACCGCGAGCGCGCCGAAGGTCGCGGCGAGCACCACGCCCGCGCTGGTGATGACCCCACCGGTGACCGAGAGCCCACGTCGCACCCCTTCGCGGGTCCCGTGCACCAGGGACTCCTCCCGGACCCGGGTCATGAGGAAGATCGAGTAGTCGATGCCCAGGGCGACGAGGAACACGAAGGCGTACAGCGGTACCGAGGCGTCGGCCCCGGGCATGTCGAGCACGTGGTTGAACACGAGGGCGGCGATGCCGATGGTCGCCCCGAGGGAGAGCAGGTTCGCCAGCAGGATGAGCACGGGGGCGACGACGGACCTGAGCAGTCCGATGAGGACCACGAGGATCACCGCGAGCACGGTGGGCACGATGACGCGCAGGTCGCGGGCGCTGGTCTCCTGGGTGTCGAGCCTCTCGGCGGCGGCGCCCCCGACCAGGGCGTCGGGCGAGAGGTCGTGGGCCACGGCCCTGAGCTCCTGGACGACGTCGAGTGCCTCCTGGCTGTCGGCGCTCACCTCGGTGACGGCCTCGATCTGCACGCGTCCGTCGACCTCGACCGGCGGGGCCTGCGGATCGGCCGGGGCCCCGGGGGGGCCGCCCTCGGTGAGCGGTGCAGCCGCGATGATGCCGTCGATCTCGCCGATCGCCTCGGTGAGCGCGTCGAGGTCGACGGCCGGGGCGATGACCACGACAGGCTGGACCTGGCCGGCGTCGAAGTGCTCGGCGAGCACCTCCTCGCCCGCGACGGACTCGACCTCGGTGAGGAAGATGTCGCTCTCGCTCGTGCCGCTGGCCTGGAAGGTCGGCAGGAAGGCAGCGGCACCCAGGAGCGCGACGGTCGTGAGGACCCAGACCCGGCGCGGTCGACGGCCGACGACCCGTGAGACCCGTCCCCACACCCCCGAGCGGGCCTCGAGGTCGGTGAGGCACTCGTGCTGGTCGAGCGGGGCGTCCGAGGGCCGGGGCACCCGTGGCCAGAAGACCGCCCGGCTGCGTCGGCCTCCGACCAGGAGCAGGGCCGGGAGCAGAGTGGTCGCGGCGAGGAAGGCCCCGACGATGCCGATCGCTGCGACGGGCCCGAGGCTCGAGTTGGACGTGAGGTCGGACAGGAGGAGGCAGAGCAGGCCGGCGATGACGGTCCCGGCGCTCGCGGCGATCGGCTCGATCGAGGCGCGCAGGGCGCGTCGCATGGCGGCGTGCGGGGACTCGACGCGTCGGAGCTCCTCGCGGTACCGGGCGACGATGAGCAGCGAGTAGTCGGTCGCCGCTCCCACGACGAGGATGAAGAGGATTCCCTGGCTCTGCCCGTTGAGGACCACGACCCCGGCCTTGGCGAGCTGGTAGACGGCGAAGGCCGCCGCCGCGAGGCCGAAGACAGAGGTGAGCAGTACGGCGAAGGGCAGCAGCGGAGAGCGGTAGACGAGGATCAGGATGACGAAGACCACGACCAGCGCGACACCGAGCAGCAGGCCGTCGATGCCGCCGAATGCTTCGACGAGGTCGGCGATCGCCCCGGCAGGGCCGGTGACCCAGGCCTCGAGCCCGTCCTGGTCGAGCTGGTCGGAGGCGGCCGCGCGCAGCTCGGCGACGACCTCGTTGACCACGCGCTCCTCGCCGACCTGCTCGTTGGCCCGGTCGGCGTCCAGGGCGACCGCGGCGAGGACGGCCCGGCCGTCCTCGGAGGGGACGGGCACGACCGGGGCGAGCAGCAGGTCCCCGATGGTGAGCCCCTCACCGAGCTCGATGGCCCCGATGCCCTCGACGAAGGTCTCGACCTGCGCGAGCTGGTCCGCGGTGAGCTCGCCCTCCCCCTCGACGACGACGACGGCGGGCAGGCTCGCGTCCTCGACGAAGTCGCGCTGGGCCACCGAGGCCTGCGTGGACTCGGCGCCCTCGGGCAGGAAGGACGCGGCGTCGTTCTCCTGGACCTCGGAGAGCATGCCCATCGAGCTCCCACCCAGGCCGGCGAGGGCCAGCCAGGCGACGAGGACCCCCAGCACACCCAGGCCACGCAGGGCACCGCGTCGGGCACCACTCCCATTACTCAGCATGCTGAGTATCATGAACCCCTCTAGCCTGCTGGCACAACCTGGCAGCGAGGACGAGCTTTGACGAAGCAACGGGACGGCCGATCCGGCGCCGACCAGTGGCCCACGGGCCGCCTGGTCTCCGCCGTCGCGCGCCGGATCGAGCGAGACTGGAACGCACACCTCGCCCTGTGGGACCTCAACCACGCCAGCCTGCCGGTGCTCTACATGCTGGCCGGCGAGCCGCGGTCGCAGCGCGAGCTCGCCGCAGCGTCCTCGGTCACCGAGCAGACCATGAGCCGCGTGCTTGCGCGGCTGGAACGGTCGGGGTACATCGAGCGGCGTGCGCACGCCGCCGACCGACGGCGCTACGAGGTCGTGCTCACGGCGACCGGCAGGACGGCGCTCGCCGAGGCCGGGGACGCTCGACTCGCCGAGGAGATGAGCGTGCGCGGGCTCGAGCCTGCGCAGGTCGACCAGCTCCGAGGACTGCTCATGCAGATGATGACGGCCCGACCCCACCCCGGGGACCCTGTCCTGGCCGAGGTCGAGGCCGAGCACCGGCAGCGCTCCGCGACCGAGCCTGGCCCGCCCTCAGCGCTGCCCGAGGACGACCCCGCCCACCACGAGTAGCGTGGCGCCATGGAGTTCGTGGACCTGCGGCCGGGAGGGCGCCTCACCGAGTACGCGGCGGTCTGGCACCAGCAGCGCGAGCTGCACGCCGCCGTCGCCGCGGGCACTGCCCCCGACACGGTGCTCCTGGTCGAGCACGAGAGCGTCTACACCGCGGGCCGCCGCACCGCGAGCTGGGACCGGCCCACCGACGGCACCCCCGTGGTGGACGTCGACCGCGGAGGGCGCATCACCTGGCAC
The DNA here is from genome assembly GCF_023630195.1 of Actinotalea sp. C106. GTDB lineage: Bacteria > Actinomycetota > Actinomycetes > Actinomycetales > Cellulomonadaceae > Actinotalea. The sequence goes on from NZ_JALPKN010000059.1 coordinate 4,290, forward strand.
GGGCCGGGTCAGCTCGTGGCCTACCCGGTCGTGCGACTGGCCGAGCCCGTCGACGTCGTCGCCTACGTCCGGGCCCTCGAGCAGGCCGTGATGGACACCTGCGCCGAGATCGGGCTGCCCACCCAGCGGGTGGAAGGACGGTCAGGGGTCTGGCTCGGGGCCGAGGGCGGGCCTGGCGCGCGGCGCGAGCGCAAGGTCGCGGCGATCGGCGTCCGCGTCGCGCGAGGGGTGACCATGCACGGCCTCGCCCTCAACTGCCGCCCCGACCTCGACTCGTTCGGGCGCATCGTGCCCTGCGGCATCAGCGACGCCGACGTCACCTCCCTCACGGCCGAGCTCGGGCGCGAGGTCACGATCGAGGACGTCGAGCCCCTCCTGCGCGTCCACCTGAGCGCTGCGCTCACCCCGCTGCTCCTCGCTGGAACCACGATCGGTGACGCGACGGCGGACGACCCCGACGCCCACCTCACGCTGACGTAGGGTGAACGGGTGACGATCGCACCCGAAGGCCGCAAGATGCTGCGGGTCGAGGCCCGCAACGCCGCCACCCCCATCGAGAAGAAGCCCGAGTGGATCAAGACCCGGGCGACCATGGGACCCGAGTACTCCGAGCTCAAGCAGCTCGTGAAGCGCGAGGGCCTGCACACGGTGTGCGAGGAGGCCGGCTGCCCCAACATCTTCGAGTGCTGGGAGGACCGTGAGGCCACCTTCCTCATCGGGGGGGACCAGTGCACGCGGCGCTGCGACTTCTGCCAGATCGACACCGGCAAGCCCGCGGACTTCGACGCCGACGAGCCCCGTCGCGTGGCCGAGTCGGTCCAGGCGATGGGGCTGCGCTACTCGACAGTCACCGGGGTCGCCCGTGACGACCTGCCCGACGGCGGCGCCTGGCTCTACGCCGAGACCGTCCGGCAGATCCACGACCTCAACCCCGGCACCGGGGTCGAGCTGCTCATCCCGGACTTCAACGCCCTCCCCGACCTGCTCGCCGAGGTCTTCTCCTCGCGCCCCGAGGTGCTGGCGCACAACCTCGAGACCGTGCCGCGGATCTTCAAGCAGATCCGCCCGGGCTTCCGCTACGACCGGTCCCTCTCGGTGCTCACCGCGGCCCGGGACGACGGGCTGGTCACCAAGTCCAACCTCATCCTCGGCATGGGCGAGACCTACGACGAGGCCGCCGAGGCCCTCGCCGACCTGCACGAGGCGGGGTGCGACCTGGTGACGATCACCCAGTACCTGCGCCCCTCGGTCCGCCACCACCCGGTCGACCGGTGGGTCAAGCCCGAGGAGTTCGTGGCCCTCTCCGAGGAGGCCGAGCGGATCGGGTTCCTTGGCGTGATGTCAGGTCCGCTGGTGCGCTCCTCCTACCGCGCCGGCCGCCTCTGGGGGCAGGCCATGCGCCGCCGCGGTGAGCAGATCCCCGAGAACCTCGCGCACCTCGCTGTCGAGCAGACCGCCCGCCAGGAGGCGGCGAGCCTGCTGCTGCGCTGAGCCGCGCGACGAGGTGACGGCGAACCTGCAGCCACCGGGCCACTAGACTCCTTGCCCATGGCCCGTCAGAAGTCCGCAGCGTCCTCCCCTGCCCCCGACCAGGGCGGCAAGCCCGCCAAGGTCAAGAAGACCCGGTGGTATCACCAGATCTGGCAGGCCTACCAGATGACCCGCCGGGCAGACCCGGCCGTCACCTGGTGGATGCTCGCGGTGTTCGTGGGCGTGCTTGCGGTCGCGCTGGTCATCGGCCTCCTGGTCAACATGGTGATCTACCTGCTCGTCGTCGGCCTGCCCTTCGCCTTCCTCGGCGCCCTCTTCCTCCTCGCGCGGCGAGCAGAGGCAGCCGCTTACAGCCAGATCGAGGGCCAGCCCGGCGCGTCGATCTCGGCACTGCGGACGATCCGCCGCGGGTGGGACTTCCCCGAGGAGCCCACCGCCGTCGACCCCCGCACCCAGGACCTCGTGTTCCGCGGGATCGGCCGCCCGGGCATCGTGCTCGTCGGCGAGGGCCCCGCCCACCGCATCCCGAAGCTGCTCGAGGCCGAGCGGCGCAAGGTCAGCCGCGTCCTGCCCAACGTCCCGGTCATCCTCATCCAGAGCGGGCGCGAGGAGGGCCAGGTCCCCCTGCGCAAGCTCCCCCGGACCGTGCAGAAGCTCAAGCCCTCGCTGACCAAGCAGGAGGTCAGCGAGGTGACCAAGCGGCTCAAGGCCCTGGGCGGCGCACGCCTGCCGGTGCCCAAGGGCGTCGACCCCTACAAGGCCCGCCCGGACCGCAAGGGCATGCGCGGGCGCTGAGAGCCCGCCTTCCCGCTGACTCAGCGGCGCAGGATCGACGTCCCCGCGGCGACGTCGTGCATCCCACGACCGTCACCGTCCCAGATCACCGCCGGGATGACCAGGGCGAGCAGCGCGGTGCGGACCGCTGCGGAGAGCAGGCCCGGGGCACCGGCCTGGGCGCCACCGGGACGCGGCGCGCGCGGGCCGGTCGACACGGCCACCCCCTGCGGGACGCACCGGACCACCGTCAGCCCCAGCAGCCGGTGCCCCACGGTGTGCCCGAGCGTCGCGACCAGCACGAAGGTCGAGACGGCGAAGATCGCCAGGGTGGCCATCGGGTGCCCTGCGAAGAACGCGTTCGCGATGAGCAGCGAGAGCACCCAGTCCACGGCGAGGGCGACGATCCGGCGCGAAACCGGGGCCAAGGAGCCCGAGCCGCTCGCGGGCAGACCCAGACGAGACGCGCCCGCGGGCCTCTGACCGCCCGGGGTACCCTCCAGCCAGGACCCGAGGTCCTCCCGACGTGGTGTCATCGGGTCAGCCTAACGCCGAGCGCGTGAGGCTCCCGTGCTCCGCCCGGGGGCTCAGGTGTCGCGGAGTAACCCAGCCGAAACATGAGGTACACGGCGGAGAAACCCCCGCGGCCTACCGTCGAGTCGACGCCGCACACGCGCCTGCCGAGAGCAAGGAGAACACCGGATGTTCAGTTCCGCCGATGATGTCATGGCCTTCATCAAGGAGGAGGACGTCAAGTTCGTCGACGTCCGGTTCTGCGACCTGCCAGGCGTGATGCAGCACTTCAACGTCCCCGCGAAGACGGTCGACGCGAACTTCTTCACCGAGGGCCAGATGTTCGACGGCTCGTCGATCCGTGGCTTCCAGGCCATCCACGAGTCGGACATGAAGCTGATCGCCGACCTGAGCACCGCCTACCTCGACCCGTTCCGGACCGAGAAGACGCTCAACGTCAACATGTCGATCGTCGACCCGTACACGGACGAGCCCTACAGCCGTGACCCGCGCCAGATCGCCGCCAAGGCCGAGGCGTACCTCAAGTCGACCGGCATCGCGGACACGGCGTTCTTCGCCCCCGAGGCCGAGTTCTACATCTTCGACGACATCCGCTTCCACACGAGCCAGTCGGAGAGCTACTACCACATCGACTCGATCGAGGCGGCCTGGAACACCGGCCGCAAGGAGGACGGGGGCAACCTCGGCCACAAGACCCCGTACAAGGGCGGCTACTTCCCCGTCCCCCCGGTCGACCACTTCGCCGACCTGCGTGACCAGATCTGCCTCGAGCTCGACAAGCTGGGCCTCGAGGTCGAGCGCTCGCACCACGAGGTCGGCACCGCTGGTCAGGCCGAGATCAACTACCGCTTCGACGAGCTCGCCAAGTCCGCGGACAAGGTGATGCTCTTCAAGTACGTCGTGAAGAACGTCGTTCACGCCGCCGGGCGCACCGCGACCTTCATGCCCAAGCCCCTCTTCGGCGACAACGGTTCGGGCATGCACGTGCACCAGTCGCTGTGGAAGAACGGGGAGCCGCTCTTCTACGACGAGAAGGGCTACGGCGGCCTGTCCGACACGGCCCGCTGGTACATCGGCGGCCTGCTCAAGCACGCCGGCTCGCTGCTGGCCTTCACGAACCCGACGGTCAACAGCTACCACCGCCTGGTCCCCGGCTTCGAGGCCCCGGTCAACCTGGTCTACTCGGCCCGCAACCGCTCGGCCTGCGTCCGCATCCCGGTGACGGGTTCGAGCCCCAAGGCCAAGCGCATCGAGTTCCGCGTGCCCGACGCCTCGTCGAACCCGTACCTCGCCTTCTCGGCGATGCTGATGGCCGGCCTGGACGGCATCAAGAACAAGATCGAGCCGCCGGAGCCCGTCGACAAGGACCTGTACGAGCTGCCCCCCGAGGAGCACGCCTCGATCCAGCAGGTCCCGGCGTCCCTCGGCGAGGCCCTCGACGCCCTCGAGGCCGACCACGACTACCTCACCGAGGGCGGCGTCTTCACGCCCGACCTCATCGAGACGTGGATCGACTTCAAGCGCACCAACGAGATCGACCCGATCCGTCTGCGCCCGCACCCGCACGAGTTCGAGCTCTACTACGACGTCTGATCCTCCGGTCTCAGGGGTACGCTCCTGAGCCTCTGACCTGCAGTTCCGGCACCCCCGTGGCCCTCGTGGCGGCGGGGGTGCCACTGTCTGTGCCACAGGTGCGTGCGACCCAGACGCCCGGGAGGCCGGAGCCGGTTCGCGGTGCGAGCTAGCCCCCGAGGGCGGGCCCTCCGCGTCGCCGGACGGCGTGGCGCTGCTGACCTCACACCCGGACGTCCTCGGCCGTGAGCCAAGTGTTTCGGACCGGAAACCTCCCCGTGTCCGCGCGAGAACATGCGGTCCATAGCGTCGTCGCCAAGCCCCTCGTGGGGCGGACGACGCTGGGGGGAACCACCATGGACGAACGCCCGACGCAGGCCGAGAGCATCACCACGACACCCGTCGACGCGAGCCGTCACCTGGTGATCGTCGGCGGTGGGATGGTCGCGCAGCGCCTCGTCGAGGCCCTCCGTGACCGGGACACCGCCGGCGTGTGGCGGATCAGCGTCTTCGCGGAGGAGCCCCGGCCGCCCTACGACCGGGTCGCCCTCACCTCCTACTTCTCCGGCCGCGACCCCGAGGACCTCGCCCTCGGCGAGCCCGAGCTGTGGGAGGACCCCCTGGTCTCCCTCCACCGTGGTGTCGTCGTGACGGCCGTGGACCGCGAGGCACGCACCGTCACCACGTCCACCGGGCGGGCCGGCGCCGACCGGACGGTCCCCTACGACGAGCTGGTGCTGGCCACCGGCTCGGGTGCCTTCGTCCCGCCGATCCCGGGCACCGACCTGCCCGGGGTCTTCGTGTACCGGACCGTCGACGACGTCGCGGCCCTGCGCGGCTGGGTCGAGGAGCAGGAGCGACGCTGGAACCGACCGGTGCGCGGCGCGGTGATCGGCGGCGGGCTGCTCGGCCTCGAGGCCGCCGGGGCCATGCAGGCCCTCGGTGCGCAGTCGACGGTCGTGCAGTTCGGCACCCACCTCATGTCCGCGCAGGTGGACCTCGGCGGCGGGGAGGCGCTGCGGCGCCTGATCAACCAGCTCGGGGTCGCCGTCCGCGTCAGCACCGCCACCACGCGCCTGCGCCCCAACCGCCGCGGCACGGTCGGTGGCCTGGAGTTCGCCGACGGCGGGCGGTTGGACGTGGACGTCGTGGTGGTGGCCACGGGCATCATCCCGCGCGACGAGCTCGCCCGCACGAGCGGCCTGGCCGTCGGCGAGCGGGGCGGCGTGGTGGTCGACGAGGCCTGCCGCACCGCGGACCCCCACGTGTGGGCCGTCGGGGAGGTCGCGTGCATCGACGGGTCCTGCATCGGCCTGGTCGCCCCCGGGTACGCGATGGCCGAGGTGGTGGCCGATCGGCTGCTCGGTGGTCACGCGGTCTTCCCCGGCGCTGACACGGCGACCAAGCTCAAGCTCGCCGGGGTCGACGTCGCGAGCTTCGGTGACGCCTTCGCCCGCACCCCCGGTGCCCTTGAGCTCGTGCACTCCGACCCTGTCGCCGGGGTCTACACCAAGCTCGTCCTGTCCGACGACGCCCGCACCCTGCTCGGCGGGGTGCTGGTCGGGGACGCGTCCGCCTACGCCACCCTGCGCCCCATGCTGGGCCGAGAGCTGGGCGGGGACCCGTCGGCCTACCTGCTCCCCGACGGGGCCTCGGGCCTGAGCCGGGGGGACGGCGACCTGCCCGACGACGCGACCGTCTGCTCGTGCAACAACGTGAGCGCCGGGACGGTCCGGGGCGCCGTGACCGAGCACGGCTGCACCGACCTCGCCTCGGCCAAGGCCTGCACCCGCGCCGGCACGAGCTGTGGCTCCTGCCTGCCGCTGGTCAAGAAGATCGTCGGGGCCGAGCTCGCCAAAGCGGGGCTCGACGTCAGCACCGCCCTGTGCGAGCACTTCGCGCTGTCGCGTCGCCAGCTCTTCGACGCGGTGCGCGTCACGGGTCTGCAGACCTTCAGCGACGTCCTGGAGCGGCACGGCCACGACCAGGCTCCCGTCGGGTCCCGCGGCTGCGACATCTGCAAGCCGGTGGTCGCCTCGATCCTGTCCTCCCTGGACGACGGGCACGTCCTGGACGGCGAGCGCGCGACCCTCCAGGACACCAACGACCACGTCATGGCGAACCTGCAGAAGGACGGGACGTACTCGGTGGTCCCCCGGATGCCGGGCGGGGAGGTGACGCCCGAGGGCCTGATCGCCGTCGGGCAGGTGGCCAAGGACTTCGACCTCTACACGAAGATCACCGGCGGGCAACGGGTGGACATGTTCGGTGCCCGGCTCGAGCAGCTCCCGCTCATCTGGCGCCGGCTGGTCGACGCAGGCTTCGAGTCCGGTCACGCCTACGGCAAGTCCCTGCGCACGGTGAAGTCCTGCGTGGGCTCTACCTGGTGCCGCTTCGGCGTCCAGGACTCCACGAGCCTCGCGGTCGCCCTCGAGCTGCGCTACCGCGGCCTGCGGGCCCCGCACAAGTTCAAGCTCGGCGTCTCGGGGTGCGCCCGCGAGTGCGCCGAGGCCCGCGCCAAGGACGTCGGGATCATCGCGACGGACCAGGGCTGGAACGTCTACGTGGGCGGCAACGGGGGCTTCACGCCGCGGCACGCCCAGCTGCTCGCCGAGGACCTCGACACCGAGACCCTCGTGCAGACCGTCGACCGGTTCCTCATGTACTACATCCGCACCGGTGACCGCCTGCAGCGCACCGCCCCGTGGATCGAGGAGGTCGAGGGCGGCCTCGAGGGCGTCCGTGAGGTGATCATGGAGGACAGCCTCGGCATCGCGGCCGAGCTCGACGCGGCCATGGCCGCCCACGTCGACCGGTACGAGGACGAGTGGCGGGCCACCCTGGACGACCCGGAGAAGCTCCAGCGGTTCGCCTCCTTCGTCAACGCCCCCACCGAGGCCGACCCGTCCCTGGCCTACGTCACCGAACGCGGTCAGCGGCGGCCGGCGACAGCCGAGGAGCGTGCCGCGGGTCTGGCCGTCGCGTCGAGCCCCACCCCGGCCGACGAGCCCGTGCTGGTCGCAGGACCCACCCTGGAGGTGCGCGCATGAGCATCGAGGCCGATCCCGCCACAGCGGTGCACGCACCGGGCCCCGCGGGCCCCTGGGTCGCGGTCTGCCGGCTGCAGGACCTCGTGCCCGAGCGTGGCGCGGCCGCCCTGGTGCAGGGCGAGCAGGTCGCCCTGTTCCTCCTGGTCGACGGCACGGTCCGGGCGGTCCAGCACCAGGACCCCTTCACCGGGGCGCACGTCCTGGCACGCGGCATCGTCGGTACCCGTGGCACCACGCCCACGGTGGCCTCCCCCTTGCACAAGCAGGTCTTCGACCTGCGCACCGGGGTGTGCCTGGATCCCGCGGACGGCCCCACCCTGCGCTCCTGGGCCGTACGGGTCGAGGACGGCCTCGTCCTCGTCGCGGACGCACCCCGGAACGGGGGCCCGTCATGACCGCCCTCCTGGGCCTGGACCTCACCGACCGACGGGTGCTGGTCGTCGGTGGTGGCCCGGTCTGCGCCCGGCGGGCGACGGCGCTCCTCACCGAGGGGGCGCGCATCCGCCTGGTGGCGCCCTACCTCTGCGAGGACCTCGCCGCCCTCGCCGACGTCGGGGCCGTGGACTGGCAGGCCCGCGAGGTGACCGCCAGCGACCTCGACCACGTGTGGCTCGCGCACACCGCCACCGGGGACCGTGCGGTCGACGCGGACGTCGCGCGCTGGGCCGAGGAGCGGCGTGTCTGGTGCGTGGTGGCCTCCGAGGCCACCACGGGTACCGCTCGCACCCCCGCCACGGCCCGGGAGGGCGAGCTCGTGATCGGCGTCGTCTCGGAGGGCGCCCCCGACCCTGGCCGCGTCGCCGCGGTGCGGGACTCGGTGGCCGAGCACCTGCGCGACGGGGCAGACCTGCGTCGCCGACGGCGGGTTCCCGGCACCCCTGGGCACGTGGTCCTCGTGGGCGGCGGTCCGGGCGCGGTCGATCTGCTGACCCTCCGGGCCCGGCGCGCCCTGGCCGAGGCCGACGTCGTCGTGACCGACCGCCTGGGACCGCGCTCGGTCCTCGAGCAGCTGTCCTCGAGCGTCGAGGTGATCGACGTCGGCAAGACCCCCGGGCACCACCCGGTCCCCCAGCACGAGATCAACCGGATCCTCGTCGAGCAGGCCCAGCGCGGACGCTCGGTCGTGCGGCTCAAGGGCGGCGACCCGTTCGTCTACGGCCGGGGCGGGGAGGAGGTGCTCGCGTGCCGCGAGGCCGGGGTCCCGGTCGAGGTGGTCCCAGGCATCAGCAGCGCCCTCGCCGTGCCCGCGGCCGCGGGGATCCCCCTGACCCACCGCGGGACGGTCGCCGCCGTGCACGTGGTCAACGGTCATGACGGGCTCGACGAGTCCGCGTGCGTCGCCATGCGCGACCGCTCGGCCACCGTCGTGGTGCTCATGGGCGTCTCGGCCCTGGCGACGATGGCGGCCGAGGCCCTCGAGCACGGCGCCGACCCGCAGACCCCCGTGGCCATCGTCGAACGGGGCACCACCCCCACGCAGCGCGTGACCCGCGGCCCCCTGGCAGAGATCGCCGGGCTGGCCCGGGAGGCCGGGGTGCGGGCCCCGGCGATCGTCGTGATCGGCGACGTCGCCGCCCCGGGGCTGCTCGAACCGTCGGCAGACGCCATGCTGGTCCCGTGACGGAGCAGCTGGCGCAGACGATGGCCGGGTGCGTCGTGCTCGTGACCGCCGAGAGGCGGTCCGGTGAGCTCGGCGCCGCCCTCGAGCGTCGGGGCGCCGTGATCCGGCACGCCCCCTCGTTGAGCATGGTCCCCCACCAGGACGACGCCGAGCTGGTCCGCGGGACCCGCGAGCTCCTGGCCACCCCGCCCGACGTCGTCGTCGTCACCACGGGCATCGGGTTCCGCGGGTGGATCGAGGCAGCCGATGCCGCCGGGGTCGCGGACGACCTCGTCGCGGTCCTGGGGGGCGCCCGGATCGTGGCCCGCGGGCCCAAGGCTCGCGGGGCGATCCAGGCCGCCGGTCTCCAGGCCGACTGGGTCGCCGAGTCCGAGACCTCGGCCGAGATCGTCGAGGCTCTCCTCGACGACGGCGTGGACGGCCTCCGGATCGCCGTGCAGCACCACGGCGCCGGCTCGACCGACCTCGACCTGGCCTTCAGCGCTGCCGGGGCCGACGTCGTGAGCCTGGTCGTCTACCGGTGGGGCCCACCGCGCGACCCCGAGGGCGTCGCGGCCTCCACGCGGGCCACGGCCGCCGGTGAGGTGGACGCCGTCGTCTTCACCTCGGCGCCGGGGGCGGCGGCCTGGCTCGACTCGGCGCGTGAGAGCGGTGTGCTGACCGAGCTCGTCGAGCGGTTCCGCAGCGGCTGCGCGGTCGCCGCCGCCGTCGGCCCCGTGACCGCCCAACCCTTGCGTGACGTCGGGATCGAGCCGATCGTGCCCGACCGCGGGCGCCTCGGATCCCTCGTCCGGACCCTCGTCGGGCACTTCGGCGGGACACGGACCGTGGAGACGGTCGCGGGTTCCCTGGTCGTCCGACGCGGCCACGCGGTCCTGGGCGGCCGCGTGCTCCCGCTCTCGCCCTCGGGGCTGGAGGTGCTGCGCCTCCTGGCCGACCATCCTCGCGAGGTGCTGACCCGCGCGCGAGTCCTGGAGGCGCTCCCCGGCGAGTCGCGCGACCCGCACGCCGCCGAGGTCGCAAGTCGGATCGTAG
>NZ_JALPKN010000005.1 GCF_023630195.1 Actinotalea sp. C106
TTGGCCTCCGACTTCTCGCGGGCCCTGCAGGCCCTCGCGCGCAGCGGTGCCGAGTCCGTCGGCATCGCGGCGGGGGCCGTGCGCGGTCCGCAGTGGGAGCAGGTCGCCGCGCTGGTCGAGGAGGGTCGGCGCATGTGGCTGGGGCTGCCCCAGGACCGGTGGAAGCGCCCGGCCGGCCCCCAGCAGGTCGCCGACGTCATCACCCGACCGTGGACGGCCGTCGGGCTGCCCGCCCGCTCCCTGGAGGACGTCGTCGTGCACGTGGAGACCTCGAGCGGCCTCGGCGGCGGGGACCTGCTGCTGAGTGACACCCGGGACGTACGGCACGCGATCGGCACCGCCGTCCGTGTCGCCGGGATCCTCGCCGAGCGGGCCGACGCGGGCTGAGAGGCGGGATGTCACCGCGACGCGCCATGATGTGGCCGTGAGCGAGCACGACGACCAGACCTCCCCGACCGAGGGCCCGACGACGGCGCTGACCGCCGAGGACCGTGACCTGGACGAGCCGGAGGCCCGGCACCGCTGGACCGAGCTCGCCGAGGCCATCCGCGATCACCAGTTCGCGTACTACGTGCGTGACGCCCCCACGGTGAGCGACGCCGAGTACGACGGGTTGCTGCGCCGGCTCGAGGCTCTCGAGGAGCACTACGCCCACCTCGGCCTGCGCACCCCCGACTCGCCCACGCAGCTGGTGGGGGGCACCTTCTCGACCGAGTTCGCCGCGGTCGACCACGTCGAGCGGATGTTGAGCCTCGACAACGCCTTCTCCGCCGAGGACGTCGCAGCCTGGGACGCCCGGGTCCGCAAGGACCTCGACGGGGCGGCCGCCGAGATGCAGTACCTGTGCGAGCTCAAGATCGACGGGCTCGCGATCGCCCTCCTGTACGAGGAGGGTCGGCTCGTGCGGGCCGCGACCCGCGGGGACGGGCGCACCGGGGAGGACGTGACCCTCAACGTCCGCACCATCGAGGGGGTGCCCCACGTCCTGGCGGGCAAGGACCACCCCGAGCTGATCGAGGTGCGCGGCGAGGTCTTCCTGCCCGTCGAGGGGTTCGCGGCCCTCAACGAGGCCCAGGTCGCGGCGGGCAAGGCGCCGTTCGCCAACCCGCGCAACTCCGCGGCCGGGTCGCTGCGCCAGAAGGACCCGCGGGTCACGGCATCCCGTCCGCTGCGGATGTACTGCCACGGGGTCGGTGCCTTGCGCTGGGAGGGCCGGGAAGCCGCGACGGCGCGCCAGTCCGAGACCTACGAGCTCCTCGCGGGGTGGGGCCTGCCCGTCTCGCCCTACACCCGGGTGGTCGCGGACCAGGCCGGGGTCCAGGCCATGATCGACCACTACGGCGAGCACCGGCACGACGTCGAGCACGAGATCGACGGCATCGTGGTCAAGGTCGACCAGACCGCGCTGCAGCGCCGGCTCGGGGCGACGAGCCGGGCGCCGCGCTGGGCCATCGCCTACAAGTACCCGCCCGAGGAGGTCAACACCCGCCTGCTCGCCATCCGGGTCAACGTGGGACGCACGGGCAGGGTCACCCCGTACGGCGTCATGGCGCCCGCGCTGGTCGCGGGGTCCACGGTGGAGATGGCCACCCTGCACAACGCGAGCGAGGTGCGGCGCAAGGGCGTGCTCATCGGGGACACGGTCGTGCTGCGCAAGGCGGGGGACGTGATCCCCGAGATCGTCGGCCCGGTGGTCGACCTCCGGGACGGCACCGAGCGTGAGTTCGTCATGCCGGTCGACTGCCCCTCGTGCGGCACGCCGCTCGCCCCGGCCAAGGAGGGCGACGTCGACATCCGCTGCCCCAACACGCGCTCCTGCCCGGCGCAGCTGAGCGAGCGCGTGGCGCACATCGCCTCGCGCAACGCCCTGGACATCGAGGCGATGGGCTGGGAGGCAGCGATCGCGCTCACGGCCCCCGAGCGGGACCGCCCCGCCGACCCAGCCCGCTACCGGCCCGACGGCGCGGTGGACGGCCCCGTCCCCGAGGCTCTGCCCGAGCCGCAGACGCCGGTCCTGTCGAGCGAGGCGGGTCTGTTCGACCTGACCTCCGAGGACCTCGCGTCGGTGCGTGTCTGGCGGGAGATCAAGAGGGAGGGCGCGGGAACCGGGCTGTGGGAGGACCGGCTGCACTTCTGGACCAAGGCGACGCCCAAGACGCCCTCCAAGCCGCACGCCAACACGGTCCGTCTCTTCGCCGAGCTGGACAAGGCCAAGGAGCAGGCGCTCTGGCGCATCCTCGTGGCCCTGTCCATCCGGCACGTCGGGCCGACCGCGGCCCGGGCCCTGGCGACCGAGTTCGGTTCTCTCGAGGCCGTGCGAGCCGCCCAGGAGTCAGAGCTCGCCGCCGTCGAGGGGGTCGGGCCGACCATCGCCGCAGCGGTGCGTGACTGGTTCGCCGTGGACTGGCACGTCGAGATCGTGGAGCGGTGGGCCGCGGCGGGGGTCCGGATGGAGGACCTGCGTGACGCGTCGGTGCCTCGCACCCTCGAGGGGCTGACCGTCGTGGTGACCGGGTCCCTGGACGGGTTCTCGCGGGACAGCGCCAAGGAGGCGATCCTCGCCCGCGGGGGCAAGGCGGCAGGCAGCGTGTCGAAGAAGACCCACGCCGTGGTCGTGGGTGAGAACGCCGGCTCCAAGGAGGCCAAGGCCCGTGAGCTCGGCCTGACGATCCTCGACGAGGCCGGGTTCGTCGCCCTGCTCGACGGGGGCCCTGAGGCCGTCGGGATCGAGGTGCCCGAGTGAGCCTCGAGATCCGCCGGGCGACCCCGCAGGACCTAGGCCTGGTCGGTGAGCTGACGGCGCACGCCTACCTCGCCGACGACCTGCTGAGCCCCGAGGACGAGTACCTCGACGAGCTGCGGGACGCGGTGGGGCGTGCGGGCGTCGGTACCGTGCTCGTCGCGGTGGACGACGGGCAGGAGGGTGGTCGGCAGGTCGTGGGCACCGTGACCCTCGCGGAGGCAGGGTCGTCGCTGGCCGAGATCGCCGTGCCGGGGGAGGTCGAGCTGAGGATGCTCGCCGTGGCCCCGGACGCCCGCGGCCGCGGGGTGGGCGAGGCTCTGCTCAGGGCCGCCCTGGAGCACGGGACGGGGGTCGGCGCGCAGCGCGTGGTGCTCTCGACCCTCGTGGAGATGCGTGCCGCCCAGCGCATGTACCAGCGGCTCGGGCTGCGGCGCGTGCCCGCGCGGGACTGGTCCGCCGAGGGGTACTCGATGGTGGCCTACACGATCGACCTCTGAGGGGCGTCGATCCTGCTCGAGGACGGTGGGCCGGGAGTCAGCGCTCGCGTGCCGCCCAGAGCAGGCCCCGCTCGACCACCTGGCGCAGGCCGGGGATCTCGAGGTCGGCGGTCTGGTGCCCCGGGGTGCACACGAAGACCCGTCCCCGTCCCCACGTCCGGGTCCACACGGCGGGGCACGTCACCGGCTCCGACCACGGGTCCTCAGGACGGCGGGGGATGGTCGTGGTCGCGAGGACGTCGACCAGCGGGTCGGTCATGGCCCAGTACTGCTCCGAGTGGAGCCGGATCGAGGAGATGCCGGTGACGATCGGGTGATCGGCCCGCTCGGGCCGCACCTCGACGGTGTGGTCCACCAGGTCGCCCGGGTGGGCGGCGAACTGGCCGCCGACCAGCTGGTGGTAGTCGGTCGCCTGCCGGAAGGCGTCCACCACCCCGCCGTGCCACCCGGCGAAGCCGGTCCCGGCGCGGACGGCCTCGCGCAGCCCGCGGAGCTCCTCGGGCAGGATGTCGCCCATCGTCCAGCTCTGCACGACCAGGTCGGTACCGAGCATGACGGCCTCGTCGTGGCCGCGGTGCTGCGCTGCGCCGGGTCGGGGTGGGCTCGGCTGCGTGCTCAGGGGATGAGGGCCTCGATCGCCGCGGGGGACAGGACGTGCTCGGCGGCCATGGCACTCGCGCCCAGCACCCCGGCCCGTCCGCGGGTTCGGCTCCCGACGACACGCAGGTGCTGCGTGGCCAGCGGGAGGGACCGGCGGTAGACGACCTCGCGGATCCCGGCGAGCAGGTGCTCGCCGGCCTCCGCGAGGTTTCCGCCGATGACGATGACCGACGGGTTGAGCATGCTCACGCAGGTGGCGAGGACGCTGCCGATGGTGCGGCCGGCCTCGCGGACCACGTGGCTCGCCGTGATGTCGCCGGCTCGCACCAGGCGCACGACGTCTGCGCTCGACCTCGCCGGGATCCCTTGCGAGCTCAGTGCCTCGGCGAGGGCCCGACCGCTGGCGAGCGCCTCGAGGCAGCCCGTGTTGCCGCAGCGGCAGGGGGCGTCCCCACCGCCGGCCACGGCGATGTGGCCCAGGTCGCCGGCCGCCCCCTGAGCGCCACGACGGATCTCGCCGTCGCTGATGACCCCGGCGCCGATGCCGGTCGCGACCTTGACGAAGAGCAGGTGGTCGACGTCGGGGAACTGCGACCGGTGCTCGCCGAGGGCCATGATGTTGACGTCGTTGTCGACGAGCACCGGCACGGGGAGCCTGCCCTGGAGGTGGGCCACGACGTCGGCGCCGTCCCAGCCGGGCATGATCGGCGGGTTCATCGGTCGGCCCGAGTCGTGATCGACGGGACCGGGGAGCCCGACGCCGACGCTCACCAGGTCCTTGCTCGAGCGGCCGGCCTGCTCGACGAGCTTGAGGCCGAGCGCGGCCGCGCGGTCCAGGACGGCCTCGGGGCCGGCGGCGATGCTGATCTCCTCGTGGTGCTCGGCCAGCACGGTCGAGGCGAGGTCGGTCACGGCCAGCCGGGCGTGGGTGGCGCCGAGGTCCACGGCGAGGACGAGCTTCGCGCTCGGCGCGAAGGCGAAGGTGGCGGGAGGGCGGCCGCCGGTCGAGCTCGCCTCCCCGGCGGGGGCGACCAGGCCCGAGGCGAGCAGGAGGTCGACCCGGGCGGCGATGGTCGAGCGGGCCTGGCCGGTCACCTGGGCGAGGTCGGCGCGGGTGCGGGGACGGCCGTCCCGGAGCAGCTGGAACATCTCGCCGACGCCGCTGGGCCGTGGCGCGAACTTGGTCAGCGCATCCATGGGCGCAGTCAAGCACACCCCCTTGAGAAGGTCACGTTCGCATAACGTGATTCACCCGTCTCGACTTTTGCTTGACTATCGACAAAAGGTGAGTAGGTTCCTCGTCATGGTCAACGATGTCCAGAACGTCCCCGGCTCCCCCGGGGCGCAGCCCGGTGAGCGACCCGGCGCCCCGATCCTCACGATGAGCGGGATCGTCAAGCACTTCCCTGGGGCCAAGGCCCTCGACGGGGTCGACCTCGAGGTCCTGCCCGGGGAGGTGCACTGCCTGCTCGGTCAGAACGGCGCCGGCAAGTCGACCCTCATCAAGGTCCTCGCCGGTGCCCACCGCCCCGACTCCGGGACCATCACCTGGCGCGGCGAGCCCTTCGAGGTGACGACACCGGTGGCGGCCCTGCGCGCAGGCATCGCCACGATGTACCAGGAGCTCGACGTGGTCGACGGCCTGACCGTCACCGAGAACGTCGACCTGGGCCACGAGCTCGCCTCGGCCGGGTTCACCCAGCGCCGCGCCGCGCGAGCCCGGACCGCCGAGCTCCTGGCGCGCCTGGGCCACGCCGAGATCCCGCCAGGCCGTGAGGTCGGTCGCCTCTCAGCCGCGGGCAAGCAGGTGGTCAGCATGGCCAGGGCCCTGTCCCACGACGCACGGCTGATCGTCATGGACGAGCCCTCGGCCGTCCTGGACTCCGAGGAGGTCGCCAACCTCTTCCGCGTGGTGCGCGACCTCACCGCGGCCGGGGTCGCGGTCGTCTACATCTCCCACCGGCTCGACGAGATCCGCGAGGTCGGCGACCGGATCACCGTGCTCAAGGACGGCCGGACGGTCGCGACCGGGCTCGCGGTCGACCAGACCCCGACCGCGGACCTCATCCGCCTTATGACGGGGCGGACCGTCGAGCACGCCTTCCCCGAGCGTCCCGGTGTCCCGGCCGCCGCGGACCGGCGCCTCGTGGTCACCGACCTGAGCCTGCGCGGCGTCTTCGAGGACGTGAGCATGACGGTCCGCGCGGGCGAGGTGGTGGGCCTCGCGGGGCTCGTGGGCTCGGGGCGCTCGGAGATCCTCGAGACGATCTACGGCGCGCGGCGCGCGACCAGCGGCAGCGTCGAGGTGGCTGGCCGTCGGCTGCGGGCAGGATCGGTCTCGGCCGCCGTCGGGGCCGGCATCGGGCTGGCCCCCGAGGAGCGCAAGAGCCAGGGCCTGCTGCTCGACGAACCGGTCTACCGCAACATCACCCTCTCGACGTTCGGGCGGTTCGCCCGCGGGCCGATGCTCGACGAGCAGGCTGAGCGGACCGCGGCCCGTGAGCAGATCACCGCCCTGGACCTGCGGCCCCACGACCCGGACCGCACCGCGCGCACCCTCTCGGGGGGCAACCAGCAGAAAGCCATGCTCGCCCGCTGGCTCGTGCACGGCTGCGACGTCCTGCTGCTCGACGAGCCCACCCGCGGGGTCGACGTCGGGGCCCGCGCCGAGATCTATGGCCTGATCCGAGCCCTGGCCGACCGAGGCGCCGCCGTCGTCGTCGTCTCGAGCGAGATCGAGGAGGTCCTCGGGCTCTCCGACGAGGTCCTCGTGATCTCGGAGGGACGCGTGGTCCACCGCTGCCGGGCAGAGCAGATCGACGAGCACGGTGTGCTCGACCTCGTCATGGAAGGAAGTGCCGCGTGAGCGAGCAGACACCCCCCACCCTCGCGACGGCCGGGAGCGTGCCCCCCGACCCCGCCAGCCCGACCCCTCTCGAGCGCGGCCGCAGTCCCGAGCCAGCCGCCGGCGCGACGCAGCGTCCCCCGTCGGGACTGCGGCGGTTCCTGCACGGAGCCGCGGGGCGCAACATCGGCCTGGTCATCGCCCTGCTGCTGGTGTGCGTCGTCGGCGTCGCCACCGCGGGCGAGCGCTTCGTCAGCGTCGACAACCTGATGACCATCCTGCGGTACGCCGCGGTGATCGGCGTGCTCAGCATCGGGATGACCTTCGTCATCACCGGGGGCGGCATCGACCTCTCGGTCGGGTCGGTCCTCGGTCTCGCCTCGATCTGGGCCAGCACGCTCGCGACCCAGACCATGGCCGGGGACATCCACTGGATCGTCATGGTCGGCACGGCCCTCGCGGTCGGCACCGGGGCCGGGCTGGTCAACGGTGTGCTCATCGCCTACGGCAGGGTGGTCGCGTTCATCGCGACCCTCGCCATGATGGTCGGCGCGCGGGGGCTGGCTGAGATGATCGCCAACCGGCAGACCCAGCTCGTCACGGTCGACCCCTTCCTGGACTTCTTCCGGGCGGACCTGCTCGGCATCTCGGTGCTGGTGTGGATCTTCGCGGTGGTCGCGGCGGCGGGCTGGGTGCTGCTCAACCGGACCACCTTCGGACGGCGCACCCTCGCGGTGGGTGGCAACCCCGAGGCCGCGCGCCTGGCCGGCATCAAGGTCAAGCGTCACACCATGTACCTCTACGCGATCGCCGGCCTCACCGCGGGGATCGCCGCGGTCATGATGCTGGCCCGCACGACGGCCGGCTCCTCGACCCACGGCCAGTACTACGAGCTCGAGGCCATCGCGGCCGTCGTCGTCGGGGGAACCCTGCTCGCCGGGGGCCGCGGCACGATCGTCGGCACGGTCTTCGGCGTCCTGATCTTCGCGACCCTGGCGAACGTGTTCACCCAGAACAACCTCTCGATCTCCGCCCAGGCCGTCGCCAGGGGCGTGATCATCGTCGCCGCGGTGCTCCTGCAGCAGCGTCTGGCGGCCCGTCAGCGATCCACCTGAGCCAACGATCCACCTGGGCCGCGCCACCGGCGCTGCTCGTCCGACCCCACGCTCGACCCAAGGAGGAAGTCCATGTCCGCACCACTGGAGCTGCGCCGTCGCTGGACGCTCGCCGCGGCCGCCACGGTCGCTACCGCCGCCCTCGTCACCGGCTGCACCTCGAACACCCCCGCCCCTGAGGAGGACGACACCACGACCACCGACGGCGGTGGCGAGACCACCGGCGGCGCCAACGACGAGACCGGTGACACCGTCACGATCGGCTTCTCGGCCCCCGCGGCCGACCACGGCTGGATGGGTGCGATCACCCGGGCCGCCCTCGACGAGGCCGAGAGGTACGAGGACGTCGACCTGCGCGTGGCCGAGGCCACCAACGACGTGAACCTGCAGATCAGCCAGATCGAGACCTTCATCAACGACGGGGTCGACGCGATCGTCCTGCTGCCCTTCGACGGTGCGGCGCTGACCGAGATCGCGATCGAGGCCATGGAGGCCGGGATCACGGTCATCAACGTCGACCGCGAGTTCTCCAGCCCGTTCGCCGCGCGCACCACCGTGCTCGGCGACAACTACGGCATGGGGGTGAGCGCGGGCACGTACATCTGCGAGCAGGTCGGCGACGACCCCGACGCGGTGGTCGCCGAGATCGCCGGCATCGACTCCCTGCCCCTGACCCAGGACCGGAGCCAGGGCTTCGAGGACGCGCTCGCGGACTGCGGCCTGGACGTCGACAACCGCGTCGCCGCGGACTTCACCGTCCAGGGCGGGCAGCAGGCCGCGGCCAACCTGCTCCAGGCGGCCCCGGAGATCGACGCGCTGTGGAACCACGACGACGACCAGGGCGTCGGCGTCATGGCCGCGATCGAGGAGGCCGGCCGGGACGAGTTCGTCATGGTCGGCGGCGCGGGCTCGGCGAACGTGATGCGCGAGATCCAGGAGGACGACTCGGTCCTCAAGGCGACGGTGATCTACCCGTCGACCCAGGCGGCCGACGGCGTGCGCCTGGCACGGCTCATCGTCCAGGGCAAGGCCATGGAGGACCTGGTCGAGGTCGAGGTGCCGCGCACCGTCCAGCTCTACGCCCCCGTCGTCACGGCGGACAACGTCGAGGAGTACCTGCCCACGGCCTTCGAGTCCTGAGCGCGTCGTCGGGGCGGGTGCCAGCGCACCCGCCCCGACGCGCCCGGCAGGTCGAGCGTCCACCACGGAGGAAGAGGAACGATGGTCAACCAGCAGGCCCGGCGGCTCGGCGTCGGCATGATCGGGTACTCCTTCATGGGGGCCGCCCACTCGCAGGCGTGGCGGGTCGCACCACGCTTCTTCGACCTCCCGCTGGCGCCCGAGATGACGGTGGTCGCGGGGCGCACCCGCAGCTCGGTCGAGGCCGCGGCCGCTCGGCTCGGGTGGGCCGAGGCCGAGACCGACTGGCGGCGCCTGCTCGAGCGGCCGGACGTCGACCTGGTCGACATCTGCACCCCGGGAGACACCCACGCCGAGATCGCCCTGGCGGCCCTCGCCGCAGGCAAGCACGTGCTGTGCGAGAAGCCGCTCGCCAACTCGGTCGCCGAGGCCGAGCAGATGGCCGCCGCGGCAGCCGTGGCCGCGCGGGACGGGGTGCTGGCGATGGTCGGCTTCACCTACCGGCGCGTCCCTGCCCTGTCCTTCGCGCGGCAGCTGGTCGCCGAGGGGCGGCTGGGGACGATCCGGCACGTGCGGGCCCAGTACCTGCAGGACTGGATCGCCGACGAGGAGGCGCCGTTGTCCTGGCGGCTGGACCGCGAGAAGGCCGGCTCCGGGGCGCTGGGGGACATCGGCGCGCACGTGGTCGACCTCGCGCAGTTCATCACCGGCGAGCAGATCACGGGCGTCAGCGGCCTGCTCGAGACCTTCGTGCACGAGCGACCCGTCGCGACCGAGCACGCGGGGCTGCACGGCTCGGCCGGCAGCGAACGCGGCCCGGTGACCGTCGACGACGCGGCGGTGTTCCTCGCGCGGTTCTCGGGCGGCGGGATCGGCACCTTCGAGGCGACGCGATTCGCGTGGGGCCGCAAGAACGCGATCCGGCTCGAGATCAACGGCTCGGCCGGGTCGCTGGCCTTCGACTTCGAGGACATGAACGTCCTGCACTGGTTCGACGCCGCGGACGAGGCCCGCCTCGCCGGGTTCCGCAGGATCGTCGTGACCGAGCCCGACCACCCCTACGTGGCCGCGTGGTGGCCCCCGGGCCACGGACTGGGCTACGAGCACGGCTTCACCCACCAGGCGGTCGACCTCGTGCGGTCACTCGCTGCGGGGGAGCAGCCCCGGCCCTCCTTCGCCGACGGCCTCGTGGTCCAGCGGGTGCTCGACGCGGTCGAGCGCAGCGCCGCGGCCGACAGCGTCTGGACGACCGTCCCGACCGACACCACCCAGGAGGACTGACATGGCTCGACCCGTCACGCTGTTCACCGGTCAGTGGGCCGACCTCCCCTTCGAGGAGGTCGCCCGGCTGGCCTCCGAGTGGGGCTACGACGGCCTCGAGATCGCCTGCTGGGGTGACCACCTCGACCCCTGGCGCGCAGCCGAGGACGACGCGTACGTGCAGAGCCGGCTCGACATCCTCGACCGCTACGGCCTCAAGGTGTGGGCGATCTCCAACCACCTCAAGGGTCAGGCCGTGTGCGACGACCCGATCGACCAGCGGCACCGGGACATGCTCTCGGACCGGGTGTGGGGGGACGGCGACCCCGAGGGGGTCCGGCAGCGGGCCGCGGAGGAGATGAAGCTCACCGCCCGGACCGCCGCGCGGCTCGGGGTGGACACGGTGGTCGGGTTCACCGGGTCCTCGATCTGGAAGTACGTCGCGATGTTCCCGCCGGTCTCGACCGAGCTCGTCGACGCGGGGTACCAGGACTTCGCCGACCGGTGGAACCCGATCCTCGACGTCTTCGACGAGGTGGGCGTCCGGTTCGCCCACGAGGTGCACCCCAGCGAGATCGCCTACGACTACTGGACCACCGTGCGGACCCTCGAGGCCATCGGCCACCGCGAGGCCTTCGGGCTCAACTGGGACCCGAGCCACTTCGTGTGGCAGGACCTGGACCCGGTGGGCTTCATGTGGGACTTCCGCGACCGGATCTACCACGTCGACTGCAAGGACGCGAAGCGCCGGGTCGGCAACGGCCGCAACGGCCGGATGGGCTCGCACCTGCCCTGGGCCGACCCGCGCCGGGGCTGGGACTTCGTCTCGACCGGCCACGGCGACGTGCCCTGGGAGGACAGCTTCCGGATGCTCAGCACGATCGGCTACGAGGGTCCGATCTCGGTCGAGTGGGAGGACGCGGGGATGGACCGGCTCGTCGGCGCCCCCGAGGCGCTCGAGTTCGTCCGTCGCCTGGCCTTCGACCCGCCCTCGGCCTCCTTCGACGCCGCCTTCAGCACCCGCTGAGACCGACGGCGGTCCGCAGGCCCAGGTCCGCCCGGCCCGAAGCACCCGCACGCGCACGACGCCCTGCCCTGCCCTGCCCTGCCCTGCCCTGCCCTGATTCAGCGTCCCTGGAGCATCACCGCCCTTCAAGGAGGAAGAGTGCGATCACGAACGGTGCCACGCCCGACAGGTCTCGTCGGCCTGCTCGGTCTGTCCCTGCTCGGCGCGATGATGACGACGGCAGCCCTGCCGACGCCCGCGCACGCCGACGACCTGCCCCCGCAGCAGCCCGGCGTCACCTTGCGCACGTACGTGCTGGGCGCCGCCCCGCAGGCGATCTGCGACATCAGGCCCGGCACGACGCCGAACGTCGACAAGCGGATGGCCACGATCGACTACACGACGCACGAGCAGTTCGGGGCTGTGGACAGCTTCCGCACCGACGTGCTCGCCACCCTGCACGCCCCGGCCGACGGGGAGTACACCTTCCGACTGACCAGCGACGACGGCTCGCGTCTGCTCCTGGACGACCAGCTCGTCGTCGACCACGACGGCCTGCACGAGGCGACCGCCAAGGAGGGGGTCGTCTCCTTGGCGGCAGGTCACCACGCCCTGCTCGTCGAGTACTTCGACGCCGGCTACGACCAGGTGCTGCGCCTGGAGTGGCGCACGCCGGGTGCGGAGGACTTCGTCCTGGTGCCCGAGTCGGCGCTCAGCACCGATCGCGACGTCGTGCGGGTGACGGCCCCGGGCACGAAGTACTGCGCGGGGGACACCGACACCCCGGGCGACGGACTGCGTCTGGACGCGGTGCACCCCGACTACACGCTCACCGATCTGCTGCCTGAGGGCTTCGAGCCGATGGTCTCGGCCCTCGACTGGACCGAGGACGGGGACCTCGTGCTCGTCACCTCCGGCTCGGTGAGCCCCTCCGGGCCCGTGCCGGACCCCGAGCCGGGGGAGGTCTTCGTCCTGGGCAACGTGACCGGGGAGACGAGCGCCGAGGACGTGACCGTCACCAAGGTCGCCACCGGTCTGCTCAACCCGATGGGTGTTGCGGTGGTCGACGGCTCGATCTACGTCTCGGAGCGGGACCGGCTGACCGAGCTGACCCCGGACACCGACGGCGACGGGCTCCGCGAGCACCGGACGGTGGCGGAGTGGCCCTACGGCGAGAACTTCCACGAGTTCGCGTTCGGGCTGCTGCACGACGAGGACCACTTCTACGTGACGTTGTCCGTGGCGATCGACAACGGTGGCGCGACCACCGACCCGCAGCCTGCCGAGAACCGGGGGACGAGCCTCAGGATCGACCGCGAGACAGGTGAGGTCGAGTACGTGGCCGGTGGTCTGCGCACCCCCAACGGCCTCGGTTGGGGCCCCGGTGGTGAGCTCTTCGTCATGGACAACCAGGGGGCGTGGCTGCCCTCCTCGAAGCTGGTCCACATCAAGGAAGGCCGCTTCTTCAACCACTACACGACCCCGGCGGGGCCCTTCGACGCCCAGCCGGCGACCGCGCCGGTGCTGTGGCTCCCGCAGAACGAGATCGCGAACTCGCCGAGCAACCCCGTCCTGCTCGAGGAGGGTCCGTTCGCCGGTCAGATGCTCTTCGGCGACGTCACCTACGGCGGCCTGCAGCGGGCGTTCCTCGAGGAGGTGGGCGGTGAGTACCAAGGTGCGGCCTTCCGCCACACCGCGGGGCTCCAGGCCGGCGTCAACCGGACCGTCGTCGGGCCGGACGGCGCCATCTACGTCGGTGAGATCGGCGAGGCGGGGAACTGGAGCGAGAGCGGCAAGCTCGACTACGGGCTCCAGAAGCTCACCCCCACGGGCACCGATGCGTTCGACATGACCTCGATGAGCGTCACCGAGGACGGGTTCGCGGTCCGCTACACCCAGCCGCTCTCGGAGGAGACCGCCCAGCGGATCAGCGCGGACGCTGCGGACGGCTACCAGGTGCAGCAGTGGCGGTACGTGCCCACGCAGCAGTACGGCGGACCGAAGATCGACGAGGAGGTGCTCGTCGTCCAGGGTGCCGAGGTGTCGTCAGACCGTCGGACCGTCCGCCTCACGATCGACGGGTTGAAGCCCGACCGCGTGGTGCACCTGCGTTCCCCGCGGCCCTTCACCGACGTCGGCGGAACCGAGCTGTGGAGCACCGAGGCCTGGTACACGCTGAACACGATCCCCGGCTACGAGGCCCCGGACGACCTCGGCTACCACGAGGCCGAGGAGGCCCAGATGCTCGGCGGTGCGAGCATCGCGGCCGACCACAGCGGGTACTCCGGCTCGGGCTTCACGGCTGGGCTGCAGGGCCCTGGCGCCTCCGTGACCTTCACGACCGAGGTCGACGAGGCGGGCACCGTCCCGATCCACGTGCGCTACTCCAACGGGCCGAACCCGTTCGCGGGGGCCAAGCAGATGACGCTGCGCGTCAACGGCGCGCAGGTAGCTCCGGTCGAGTTCCCGAGCACGGGGGACTGGAAGACCTGGAGCACCCTCACTCGAGACGTCGAGCTGCAGGAGGGCACCAACACGATCTCCTTCCGCTACGAGGCCGGCGATGACGGGAACGTCAACATCGACGTGCTGCGGGTGGGGGCCGAGCCTGACATCTGCTCCCCGATCACCCCGGAGGACGGCTACACCGCGATCTTCGACGGCACCCTGGCGAGCCTGGACGACTGGCGGCTGGCCGGAGCGGGTTCCTTCGGTCGCCAGTCCGACTGCAGCCTGCGCACCAGCGGTGGGCTGGGCCTGCTCTGGTACACGGCTCAGGAGTTCGAGGAGTACAGCCTCAAGCTGGACTGGAAGCTCGTGAAGGATGACAACGGTGGCGTCTTCGTCGGGTTCCCGAACCCGGGGGACGACCCGTGGGTCGCCGTCGACCAGGGCTACGAGATCCAGATCGACGCCAGCGACGCGGAGGACCGGACGACCGGCGCGATCTACACCTTCCAGGGAGCCGACGTCGAGGCGGTGGCCGAGGCGCTGAACCCCGTGGGGCAGTGGAACGCGTACGAGATCGAGGTCTCGGAAGGCACCATCCGGGTGCACCTCAACGGCGTGCTCGTCAACGACTTCGCCAGCACGGATCCCGCTCGCGATCTCTCCTCGGGCTTCATCGGGGTGCAGAACCACGGCGCCGGGGAGGCGGTGTCCTACCGGGACGTGCGCATCCGGGCCACCGCGTCGCCCGTCCGCTCCTACGAGCTCGAGGACGGCGTCCTCGACGGCGGTGCGGAGGTCGGCACCGAGCACGCGGGGTACTCCGGCACCGGCTACGTGCAGGGCTTCCACAACCCCGGTGCAGGGGTGTCGACGATGGTGGCGGTCGACGCCGCCGGCACCTACCCGGTGACCTTGCGCTACGCGAACGGCCCGCACCCGTTCGAGGGCCCGAAGACGGTGTCGGTGCTGGTCGACGGCGCTGACCGCGGGCAGCTCACGTTGCCGAGCACGGGGCAGTGGACGCAGTGGTCGAGCATCACGACGAACCTCGTCCTGCCGCAGGGCGAGAGCGCCGTGACCTTGCGGTACGCGGACGGGGACGACGGCAACGTCAACCTGGACCGGCTCCGCCTCGGCGAGCCGGTCCCCACCACGGCGCCCGTCACGACGGCGACGGTGACCCCGGAACCCGCGAACGGGTGGCACACGGTCGAACCCACGGTGACCCTGGTGGCCGAGGACGACCAGGGCGTCGCGTCGACCGAGTACCGGGTCGACGACGGCGACTGGCTCACCTACGAGGAGCCCTTCCTCGTGGCCGGCGAGGGTGAGCGCACGGTGTCCTTCCGCTCGACAGGCACCTCGGGCACCGTCGAGGAGGTGTCGAGCATCGTGGTCGCGGTCGACACCGTGGCCCCCGAGGTGCTTCTCGAGGACGGCGCCAGGACGTACACGATCGACCAGGAGGTCGCGATCGGGTGCACCGCGACCGACCCCGCCCCCGGGTCAGGAGTCGCCTCGTCGACCTGCGCCGACCTCGCGTCCCCAGCCTGGGAGCACGGCGTGGGATCGCACACGCTGACCGCCTCGGCGACCGACGTGGCCGGAAACGTCGGGGAGGCCTCCACCGAGGTGAGCGTCACGGTCACGTACGGGTCGCTGCGCGCCCTGGTGCACCGGTTCAGCGACAGGTGGCTCGTGACGGTCGGCCTGAACACGACCTTGACCGTGGCCGAGCACATCCGGAGCAGCACGGTGCGGCACTGGCTCCTCGCCTCCTTCGACCGGCAGGTCGCCGCCCAGACGGGCAGGGCGTTCACCGCGGAGGAGAGCAGCGTCCTGCGGGCGTCGGCGGCAGCCCTTCCCTGACGTGAGGGCGTGCCCCCGACGGACGGGGGCACGCCCTCACGTGCCCTGACGCCCACGGGGGTGATACTGGGGGGCATGATCTCCGCCGAGCTCGCCGTGGCCCTCCGAGACGCGGGGGTCCGCTGGCGGCCCGCTGCGGGGGACAGGTTCGTCATCCCCCAGCCCGAGCTCGACGGCGAGATCTTCACCCTGAGCGAGATGACCATCGAGGCCCGCGAGTACTCCACGGGCACGGTCCTGGGCTTCAACGGCACCACGGAGTGGGCCCTGGACTCGGTCGCCCAGGACGAGGCCCTGTGGCTGCCTCGCGAGGACCAGCTGCGCGAGCTGCTCGGCGGCACCTTCGTCTCCCTCGCCCAGGTGTCGGCCGCAGACGACCAGGACGACGCGGGCTCGGTCGAGAGCGCTCGCGACGGCGCCGTGGGGGAGGAGCCTCTGACCGAGCGGGGGCACCGCGACGAGGAGCCGGGCCCGGCCCTCCTCTTCGAGGTCACGACCCGTGGGAGCCGCGGCACGGTCGAGGTCCACGCGGCGCCGAGCGCCGCCGACGCCTACGCCCTGGCCCTGCTCGCCCTCGTCGAGCGGGCCACCACCGACGCGTGACGCGCCCGGTCGGCGCGCCTCGGGCCGTCCCGTGGCACCACTAGACTCACCGACCATGTCCACCATCTCCCGCGAGGAGGTCGCACGCCTGGCTGGTCTGGCCAGGATCGACCTGACCGAGTCCGAGCTCACACGACTGGCCGGGGAGCTCGACGTCATCGTCGACTCCGTCGCCAAGGTCAGCGAGATCGCCACCGACGACGTCGCGGCGACCAGCCACCCGCTGCCGCTGACCAACGTCTTCCGTGCGGACGTGCCCGAGGAGCCCCTGCCCGTCGCCGACGCCCTGGCCGGCGCACCGTCGGCCGAGGGCGGCCGCTTCGCCGTCCCGCAGATCCTCGAGGAGGACTGATGGCCACCCAGCCGTCCAGCGACCTGACCCGCCGCACCGCGGCCCAGCTCGCCGAGGCCCTGCGCGCCGGTGAGGTCACCAGCGTCGAGGTCACCCAGGCCCACCTGGACCGGATCGCCGCGGTCGACGGCGCGGTCCACGCCTTCCTGCACGTCTGCGCCGAGGAGGCCCTCGCGACCGCCCGCGAGGTCGACGCACGACGCGCCGCCGGTGAGGAGCTCCACCCGCTCGCGGGGGTGCCGATCGCCGTCAAGGACGTGGTCGTGACCAAGGGGCTGCCGACCACGGCGGGCTCGAAGATCCTCGAGGGCTGGGTGCCGCCCTACGACGCGACCCTCGTCGAGCGGCTGCGTGCGGCCGGCCTGCCGATCCTCGGCAAGACCAACATGGACGAGTTCGCGATGGGCTCCTCGACCGAGCACTCGGCCTACGGCAACACCCACAACCCCTGGGACCTGGATCGGATCCCCGGCGGCTCAGGGGGCGGTAGCGCGGCGGCGCTCGCGGCCTACGAGGCCCCGCTGGCCATCGGCACGGACACCGGCGGCTCGATCCGTCAGCCCGGCGCCGTCACGGGGACGGTCGGCGTCAAGCCCACCTACGGGGGCGTGTCGCGTTACGGCCTCATCGCCCTGGCCTCGAGCCTGGACCAGGCGGGCCCCGTGACCCGGACCGTCCTGGACTCGGCGCTGCTGCACGAGGTCATCGGCGGGCACGACCCGCGCGACGCGACCTCGCTGCCCGAGGACCTGCCGGGGCTCGTGGCCGCGGCTCGGGCCGGGCAGGGCGGGGACCTCACCGGGGTGCGGGTCGGCGTGGTCGACGAGCTCAACGGCGAGGGCTACCAGCCCGGGGTCCGAGCGCGCTTCGAGGAGTCCCTCGAGCTGCTCCGGGGCGCCGGGGCCGAGGTCGTGCACGTCTCGTGCCCGCACTTCGGGCACGCCCTCGCTGCCTACTACCTGATCCTGCCGAGCGAGGCCTCGAGCAACCTGGCCAAGTTCGACGGCATGCGGTTCGGCCTGCGGGTCGAGCCGACCGAGGGGACCGTGACAGCCGAGCGCGTCATGGCCGCCACCCGGGGCCAGGGCTTCGGGGACGAGGTCAAGCGCCGCATCATCCTGGGCACCTACGCGCTCTCGGCGGGCTACTACGACGCCTACTACGGCAGCGCCCAGAAGGTGCGGACCCTCATCCAGCAGGACTTCGCGGCCGCCTTCGAGCAGGCCGACGTGCTGGTCTCGCCGACGGCGCCGACCACGGCCTTCAAGCTGGGCGAGAAGCTCGACGACCCGCTCGCGATGTACCTCAACGACGTCGCGACCATCCCCGCCAACCTCGCCGGGGTCCCGGGCATGTCCCTGCCCAACGGGTTGTCGGACGACGGCCTGCCCGTGGGCTTCCAGATCCTCGCCCCGGCCCGTGCCGACGACCGCCTCTACCGGGTGGGCGCCGCCCTGGAGACCCTGCTCGAGCGCGAGTGGGGCGGACCGCTGCTGAACCGTGCACCCGAGCTCGCGACCGAGGGGACCACCCGATGAGCACCACGACCCCGCCCCTGGTGGACTACGACGACGCCCTCGCGCGGTTCGACCCCGTCATCGGCATCGAGGTGCACGTCGAGCTCGGCACGGCGACCAAGATGTTCGACGGTGCCTCGACCGAGTTCGGTGCCGAGCCCAACACGCAGGTGACCCCGGTCTCGCTGGGCCTGCCGGGGGCGCTGCCCGCTCTGAACGGCAAGGCCGTCGAGTCGGCGATCAAGATCGGGCTCGCGCTGAACTGCGAGATCGCCGAGCTGTGCCGGTTCGCGCGCAAGAACTACTTCTACCCCGACGTCCCCAAGAACTTCCAGACCTCGCAGTACGACGAGCCGATCGCCTTCGACGGCTGGATCGACATCGAGCTCGACGACGGCGAGGTGGTGCGCGTCGAGATCGAGCGCGCCCACATGGAGGAGGACGCCGGCAAGAACACCCACGTCGGTGGCGCGACCGGCCGGATCCACGGGGCCGAGTACTCCCTGGTCGACTACAACCGGGCCGGTATCCCGCTGGTCGAGATCGTCACCCGTCCCATCACCGGGGTGGGCGAGCGGGCCCCCGAGGTGGCCCGCGCCTACGTCCAGACCCTGCGAGACATCTTCCGGGCGCTGGACGTCTCCGAGGCGAGGATGGAG
Organism: Actinotalea sp. C106; assembly: GCF_023630195.1. Classification (GTDB taxonomy): domain Bacteria; phylum Actinomycetota; class Actinomycetes; order Actinomycetales; family Cellulomonadaceae; genus Actinotalea. The sequence continues at coordinate 18,658 of NZ_JALPKN010000005.1, forward strand.
CGCGGCAACGTGCGCGCCGACGTCAACGTCTCGCTGCGCGCGACCCCCGAGGCGCCCTTGGGCACCCGGACCGAGACCAAGAACGTCAACAGCTTCCGGTCGGTCGAGCGGGCCGTGCGCCACGAGATCTCTCGTCAGGCTGGGGTCCTGGACGCCGGGCGCACCGTGACCCAGGAGACCCGGCACTGGCACGAGGACACCGGGGTCACGACCGCTGGCCGCGTGAAGTCCGACGCCGAGGACTACCGCTACTTCCCCGAGCCGGACCTGGTGCCCGTCGCGCCCAGCCGGGCGTGGGTCGAGGAGATCCGTGCGACCCTGCCCGAGATGCCCGTGGCGCGCCGCCGCCGGCTGCAGACGGAGTGGGGCTACGCCGACGCCGAGATGCGTGACGTGGTCAACGCGGGGGCGATCGAGCTCATCGAGGCCACCGTCGCCGCCGGGGCCGCCCCTGCGGCGGCCCGCAAGTGGTGGATGGGTGAGCTCGCCCGCACGGCCAAGACCGAGGGTGTCGAGCTGGCCGACCTCCCCGTGACCCCGGAGCAGATCGGTCAGCTCCAGCAGCTGGTCGACGCCGGCCGGGTCAACGACAAGCTCGCCCGCCAGGTCCTGTCCGGGGTGCTGGCGGGGGAGGGTAGCCCCGAGGAGGTCGTCACCGCGCGCGGTCTCGAGGTGGTCTCCGACGACGGGGCGCTGGTCGCCGCGGTGGACGAGGCCCTCGCGGCACAGCCGGACGTGGTCGAGAAGATCCGTGGCGGCAACCAGGGACCGATCGGCGCGATCATCGGTGCGGTCATGAAGGCGACGCGCGGCCAGGCCGACGCGGGCAGGGTCCGGGAGATCGTCCTCGAGCGGGTCCAGCAGGGCTGAGGCCGACCCTCGCTAGGCTCAGCAGCAGCCGTCCGCCTCAGCGGGTCGGCGCCGAGGTGAGGAGCCCGTCATGCAGACCCCCGTCCTGGCCGGAGAGCTCGTGACCCTCCGGCCGATCACGGCCGAGGACCTCGAGCCCATGTGGGAGATGGTCGAGGATCCCGAAGGGCGTCGCCTGACAGGCACCTCGGCGACCTTCACCCGCGAGGAGGTCGCCGAGTGGTGCGCCACGGTCGCCGACCGCCCGGACCGGGTGGACCTCGCGATCACCCACGGCACCGACGAGTACCTGGGCGAGATCGTCCTGAACGACATCGACCGGGAGAACCAGAACGCCAACCTGCGTCTCAGCCTGCGACCCGGTCAGCGGGGCCGTGGGTTCGGCGGCGAGGCGATCGAGCTGGTCCTGGCGCACGCCTTCGGCGAGAAGCCTGAGGGCCTCGGGCTGCATCGGGTCTCGCTGGACGTGCTGAGCATCAACCCCCGTGCCCGGATGCTCTACGAGAGTCTGGGCTTCCGCACCGAGGGGCGGCTCGTCGAGAGCCACCGCGACGGCGACTTCTGGTGCGACGCGATCCTCATGGCGGTCCTCGAGGAGGACTACCGGGCCGGCCTTGGTCCGGAGCCCGAGGGCAGCGACGACCGCGGCTGAGCCGCCCATGGGCCAGGATGGTCCGGTGCTCACCGTGACCGTCGCCCATGACGACCTGCTGACCGGTCTCGAGGCCCGGGGGATCCCCGCCGAGGCCCGTGTGCTCCTGTGGGACCTCGTCGAACCCGCCCCCGTGCCCGTCGAGGAGATCGACGTGGTCGTCGTGCCGAACTACTTCGTCCGGCGTGAGGGGTACCGGGCGCTCGAGGGGCTGCCCCGGCTGCGGGTGGTGCAGCTGCCGAGCGCCGGGGTCGAGCACGCGCTGCCCTACCTGCCCCCAGGTCTGACCGTGTGCAACGGACGAGGGGTCCACGACGCGGGGACCGCCGAGCTGGCCCTGGCGCTGACCCTCGCGTCGCAACGTGGCCTGGACGAGGCGGTCGGGGCGATGCCCGAGGGCAGGTGGCGACCGACGTACCGTTCCTCGCTCGCCGACCGTCGGGTGCTCGTGGTGGGGGCGGGGGCCATCGGCAGCGCGGTCGCGCGGCGGGTGGAGGCCTTCGAGGCCGAGGCGGTCCGGGTCGGACGCACCGCCCGCAGCACCCCCGAGGGTCCGGTGCACGGGATCGACGAGGTGCCCGATCTCCTGCCGACGGTCGATGTGGTGATCCTCGTCGTCCCGCTCACCGAGGAGACCCGTCACCTGGTCGACGCCGCCTTCCTCGCGGCGCTCCCCGACGGCGCCCTCGTCGTCAACGTCGCGCGCGGCAAGGTGGTCGACACCGAGGCCCTGCTCGCCGAGCTCGAGTCCGGGCGTCTGCGCGCTGCCCTCGACGTGACCGACCCCGAGCCGCTGCCCGCCGAGCACCGGCTCTGGCGCGCCCCGCGCACGATCATCACCCCGCACGAGGGGGGCTACACCGACGCGACGACGCCGCGGCTGGTGGACCTCGTCGGGCGGCAGCTCGAGGCCCTGGTCGCCGGCCGCGAGCCGCTCAACGTGGTCGCTCGGACCTGAGCCGGGCGGTCAGAGCGCCCGGCAGGAGCTCCGCTCGACCAGGGCCGTCGGCAGCCGGACGTGGGGGTCTCGCTCGACGCCGTTGATCAGGTCGAGAAGGAGGCCCATGGCCTCGACGCCCATCTGCTGGATGGGCTGGGCGATGGTCGTCAGCGCCGGCACGGACAGCGCCGACTCGGGGACGTTGTCGAACCCGATCACGGACAGGTCCTCCGGCACCCGGAGACCGAGCTCGCCGGCGACGGTGATGGTCTGGATGGCGGTGAGGTCGTTCGCGGCGAACACCGCGGTGGGGCGCTCGGGCAGGGACAGCAGCTCGCGGGCGGGCTCCTGGGCCGTCACCTGGCGGTACCCACCGATGCGCACCTGGTCCTCGTCGACCGCGAGCCCCGCGGTGGACATGGCGTGGCGGTAGCCTCCTTCGCGCAGGCGGGCGGACTCGAGGTCGGGCCGGCCGCCGAGGAACCCGATCTGCCGGTGCCCGAGGTCGATGAGATGCCGGGTGGCGGTGACCGCGCCCGAGAAGTTGTCGGAGTCGATGGTCGGCAGGCCCGAGGGACCGGTGTGCGGGTCGACCGCCACGACCGGGATGCCGTACTGCGCGTCGACCACCGTGGGCGTCACGAGGATCGCTCCGTCGATCAGGGTGCCGCTCAGCCGGGAGAGGTACCGGCGCTCCCAGCCGACGTCGCTGCCCGCGCGCCCCCCGCCCGAGTACGCGAGGAGCTCGTACCCGGTGCCCTGGACGCTGCGCGAGGTCCCTTTGAGCAGCTCGGTGCTGAACGGCTCGAACTCCGCCACGAGGATGCCGATGACGTTCGTGCGGTGGCTGCGCAGGCTTCGTGCGACGAGGCTCGACTCGTACCCGAGCTGGTCGATGACCTCCTGCACCCGGCTGAAGGTGGCCGCCGCGACCCCGTACCGGCCGTTGATGACCTTCGAGACGGTCGCGACGGATACGCCCGCCGTCCTGGCGACGTCGCCGATGGTCACCCGCCCGGTCGGTTGCACGCCGCCACTGTATCGGATCGATAACGTTATCGATAACGATTGACACGGCCTGATGGGCGATGCAAAACTCGATCGACCGTTCGTCAAAGAAGACCGAGGGGACGACCCAATGACGCGTAACCGAGCCGGATCAGCCGTCGCGCTGACTCTGAGCGTGGCGCTGCTCGCCGCTTGCAGCGGCGGCACCGCCGACAACGGCACCGACACCGGGAGTGATGGCGAGGACGTCACCCTCACGTGGTGGCACAACTCCAACGCCGAACCCGGCCAGGGGTACTACGAGCAGGTGGCTGCTGACTTCGAGGCCGAGAACCCGGGCGTCACCATCGAGATCAGCGCCCTGGCGCACGAGGACATGCTCACGCGTCTGAACGCGGCGTTCCAGACGGGCGACACGCCGGACGTCTACATGGAGCGCGGCGGCGGTGAGCTGGCCGCTCACGTCGAGGCAGGACTCACCAAGGACATCTCCGAGGGTGCAGCCGACACCGTCGAGAAGCTCGGTGGCACCGTCGCCGCCTGGCAGGTGGACGGTCAGACCTATGCGCTGCCGTTCTCCTTCGGCCTGGTCGGCTTCTGGTACAACGAGGCGCTCTTCGAGCAGGCCGGTATCAGCGAGGCGCCGGAGACGATGGACGACCTCTACGCCGCGGTCGACGCGCTCGAGGCCGCGGACATCGAGCCGATCGCCGTCGGTGCCGGCGACGGCTGGCCCGCCGCCCACTACTGGTACTACCTCGCCCTGCGGCACTGCAGCGAGGACGTGATCAACAACGCCGTGGCCGAGCGCGACTTCTCCGACCCGTGCTTCGTCGCGGCCGGTGAGAGCTTGCAGGAGCTCATCGAGGCGGAGCCGTTCAACACGGGCTTCCTCGCGACGCCCGCCCAGGAAGGTCCCACGAGCGCCTCCGGTCTGCTCGCCACAGGGCAGGTCGCCATGGAGCTCGCAGGTCACTGGGAGCCCGGCGTCATGCAGGGCCTCACCGAGGACGGTGAAGGTCTCGGCGAGGACACCGGCTGGTTCACGTTCCCCGCGGTCGAGGGCGGCGAGGGTGACCAGTCGGCCGCGCTCGGCGGCGGCGACGCCTGGGCCGTCTCCGAGGGCTCTCCCGACGTGGCTGTCGACTTCGTCGAGTACCTGCTGAGCGACGAGGTCCAGATCGGCTTCGCCGAGAACGACATGGGTCTGCCGACCAACCCCGCCGCCAACGACGCGGTGTCCGACCCGGCCCTGGCCGACCTGCTGGCGATCCGTGATGAGGCGCCGTACGTCCAGCTCTACTTCGACACCCTGTTCGGGGAGAACATCGGCGGTGCGATGAACGACGAGATCGTGCTGCTGTTCTCCGGCAGCACCACCCCGCAGGGCATCGTCGACGCGATGCAGGCCGCAGCGGACCAGGAGGGCTGATCGCGGTGGCAGACGACGTCACGGCCCGCACGGGCACCGGCGCCGCTGCCGCCTCGCCTTCTGGAAGCGTTCGTACCGCCGACCGGGCCCGTGCCCGGTCGGCGGGACGAACCGCAGGTGGGCGCCAGAGCGGTCGCAGGTCGATGTCCGGCCAGGTGCGCAAGCGCCTGGAGATCTTCTTCTTCGTCGCTCCGGCGCTCGTGCTGTTCGCCCTCTTCGTCGTGGTGCCGGTCGTCCAGGCCGGTCGCTACTCGGTGTACCGGTGGAACGGGCTCGGCCCGATGGACAACGTCGTCGGGCTGCAGAACTACGTGGATGCGCTGGGCGACCAGGTCTTCACGGGCGCCGTCATGAACAACCTGACGATCATCGTCCTGTCGATCCTGATCCAGCTTCCGCTGGGCCTGCTGATCGCGCTCCTGCTCAACCGGGAGATGAAGGGCCGCACGGCGCTGCGCGTGATCATCTTCGTGCCGTACGTCCTGGCCGAGGTCGTCGCTGGCGTGATCTGGCTCATGCTGCTCCAGCCGCGGGGTCCGGTGGACGCGATCTTCGACGCGCTCGGCCTGGGTGGACTCAAGCAGCTCTGGCTCGGCGACCCGGACATCGCCCTCTACACGGTGATGTTCGTGCTCACCTGGAAGTACCTCGGCCTCGCGGTCATCCTCTTCCTCGCAGGCCTCCAGGGTGTGCCCCCCGACCTCTACGAGGCCGCGCAGATCGACGGAGCCTCGTGGTGGCAGGTGCAGCGGAAGATCACCATCCCGCTGCTCGGCCCGACCATCCGGACGTGGGGGTTCCTGTCCATGATCGGATCCCTGCAGCTGTTCGACATGGTGTGGATCCTCACGGGGGGCGGTCCCGCGAACTCCACGATGACCATGGCCACCTACCTGATCAACCAGGGGACCAACCGCAGCCTCTACGGCTACTCGTCGGCGGTGGCCGTGCTCGTGTTCGTCATCTCCCTCGTCCTGGCGGCGATCTACCAGGGGTTCGTCCTGCGCCGTGACGCCCAGGACACGCCCCGGACCAAGAAGGTGAAGCGATGAGTGCCCCTACCAGTGTCGCCGTCCCCGGGAAGGCAGCACCTCTCGCGGGGACCGACCGCCGTCGCCGTCGCAGCAACTCGTTCAAGGGCGGAAGCCCGCTCGTGTACGGCGCCGCGCTCCTCGTCGTCGTCGCGACCCTGGGGCCCGTGGTCTACGCGGTCCTGGGCGGCTTCCGGTCGAACGCGCAGCTGGCGGCAGCACCGGTCAGCCTGCCCGACCCCTGGGTGTTCACCAACTACGTCAACGTCCTGACCTCGTCGGACTTCTGGCGCTACGCGTTCAACTCGATCGTCGTCGCGCTCGTCACGACGGGGATCGTGGTGATCTTCGGCGTGATGGCCGCCTACCCGCTGGCCAGGTACCGTTTCAAGGGACGGAACACGCTGTTCATGGTGTTCGTGCTCGGGCTGCTGTTCCCGCTGACGGTCGCGATCATCCCGCTGTTCCTGATGCTCCGTGACCTGAACCTGACGAACACCTTCTGGGGAGTGGCACTGCCGCAGGCGGCCTTCGCCCTGCCGATGACGATCGTCATCCTGCGCCCGTTCCTCATGGCGCTGCCGCAGGAGCTCGAGGAGGCAGCCATGCTCGACGGCGCCTCGCGCATCGGGTTCTTCTGGCGGATCCTGCTGCCCCTGTCAGGCCCGGCGATGGTGACGGTCGGCGTGCTGGCGTTCGTCGCCTCGTGGAACGCCTACCTGCTCCCGCTGCTGATCCTCAGCGACCCGGCAGCACGGACCCTGCCGCTCGGCGTGGCCAGCTTCTCGAGCGAGCACGCGCAGGACACCGCAGGGATCCTCGCCTTCACGTCCTTGGCGATGATCCCGGCGCTCGTGTTCTTCCTGGCGATGCAGAAGCGCATCGTCAACGGCTTGCAGGGTGCGGTCAAGGGCTGACCCACGACGTCCCGACGGGGTGCGCACCTGGCGCCCTGTCCGCCACAGCAGTGAGGAATGACGATGACTGATGTCGAGGTGGGGCTCGCCCCTGTGACCAGCACGGTGCAGGGGCCGGCCGAACGTTCCCTGGAGCTGCTCGGACGGATGACCCTGGAGGAGAAGGTCGCGCAGATCGTCGGCTTCTGGGTCGACGAGGGCGGTGACGTCGTCGCCCCGATGCAGGGCGAGATGGGCGAGGGCTCCGGCAAGCTCGAGGAGTTCACGCGGCACGGTCTCGGTCACTTCACGCGGGTCTACGGCACCCGGCCGGTCGACCCGGCCGAGCGGGCCACGTGGCTGCGCGACCAGCAGCGACGCCTGATCTCGGAGACCCGCCTGGGCATCCCCGCGATCGTCCACGAGGAGTGCCTCACGGGGCTCGCCGCCTGGCAGGCCGCGACGTTCCCCACCCCGCTGGCCTGGGGGGCCGCGTTCGACCCCGACCTGGTCGAGCGGATGGGGGCCGTGATCGGCGACTCGATGCGAACGCTCGGTGTGCACCAAGGGCTCGCCCCCGTGCTCGACGTGGTGCGAGACGTGCGGTGGGGACGGGTCGACGAGTGCATCGCCGAGGACCCGTACGTCGTCGGCACGATCGGGACCGCCTACGTGCGAGGCCTGCAGTCGACCGGCGTCCACGCCACGCTCAAGCACTTCGTCGGGTACTCCGCCTCGCGCGCGGGACGCAACCTCGCGCCGGTGCACGCCGGCCCGCGCGAGCTCGCCGACGTGCTGATGGTCCCGTTCGAGATGGCCGTGATCGACGGCGAGGTCCGCTCGGTGATGCACTCCTACGCCGAGATCGACGGCGTTCCGGTGGCGGCCGACCCCCGTCTGCTCACCGGCGTGCTGCGAGACGAGTGGGGCTTCGACGGTGTCGTGGTGGCCGACTACTTCGGGGTCGCCTTCCTGCACCTGCTGCACGGGGTGGCCGAGGACCTCGGGGACGCTGCGGGCCAGGCCCTCGCGGCCGGCATCGACGTCGAGCTGCCGACCGGCAACGCCTACCTCCAGCCGCTGGTGGACAAGGTCCGTGCTGGACTGGTCGACGAGGCCCTCGTCGACCGGGCCGTGCTGCGCGTGCTGCGCCAGAAGGCGGAGCTCGGCCTCCTCGACGCGACCTTCGAGGAGCCCGCGCCGACCGAGGTCGACCTGGACACCGCCGCTCACCGGGAGGTCGCTGCCCTGCTCGCGGAGGAGTCGATCGTGCTGCTGGCCAACGACGGGGCGCTGCCGCTCGCCGCGCCGGCCTCGGTGGCCGTGATCGGCCCCAACGCCGATCGCTCCGCCGCGCTCTTCGGCTGCTACTCCTTCACCAACCACGTGCTGGCGCACCACCCCGAGGTGCCCCGGCGCCTCGAGGTCCCGACGGTGCTCGAGGCCCTGCGGGAGGATCTCGCGGGTGCCGAGATCGTCGCGGCCCGTGGCTGCGCGGTGGACGACGAGGACCGCTCGGGGTTCGACGAGGCGGTGGCCGCAGCACGTGGTGCTGAGGTCGCCGTGGTCGTCGTCGGGGACCATGCCGGTCTGTTCGGCCGCGGGACGGTCGGCGAGGGGTGCGACCGCGACGACCTGGAGCTGCCGGGCGTGCAGCGCCAGATGGTCGAGGCGGTGCTCGACGCCGGCACGCCGGTCGTCCTGGTGCTGCTCACCGGTCGGCCGTACGTCGTGGACTGGGCGCTCGAGCGGTGCGCCGCGGTGGTCCAGGCCTTCTTCCCCGGTGAGGAGGGTGGCCGCGCGGTCGCCGGTGTGCTGACGGGGCGGGTCAACCCGTCCGGCCGGCTGCCGGTCAGCCTGCCGTCGTCCGCCGGGGCGCAGCCGCAGTCGTACCTGCGTCCGCGCCTGGGAGCAGGCACCGACACCACCAATCTCGCTGCGGCCGCGGTGCTGCCGTTCGGGCACGGGCTGTCCTACACCTCGTTCGCCCGCACCGAGCTGCGGTGCGACGCCGACGTCGCCGCAGGCGGCACGTTCGAGGTCAGCGTCCTGGTCACGAACACCGGCGACCGCGAGGGCGACGACGTCGTCCAGCTCTACGGGCGAGACGTGGTCGGCAGCGTGACGCGTCCGACCGCGCAGCTGTTGGGCTACCAGCGGCTGCGGCTGGCAGCGGGGGAGTCGGCGCGCGTCACCTTCCGCGTCCCGACGACGCGCCTGGCCTTCTCCGACCGGGACATGGTGCGCATCGTCGAGCCCGGGGCTGTCGAGCTGTGGGTAGGCCCCTCGTGCCTCGAGCGCGAGACGGAGGCGTCCCTGACGATCGGTGGACCGGTGCACCGGGTCACCACGGCCGACGACCGTTGGGTCGTCACCGACGTCGCCCGGGCCTGACGCGCACCCGCCCGGCCCGACCCCGCCCGCCTCGCCTCAGGCGGGGCGGGCGGCGTACGCCTCGATCGCGTCCCGCAGGTAGACGGCCAGGCCCGGCGCGAAGGCGTCGTAGGTCGCCGTGAACCGCGGGTCGTCGACGTACATCTGCCCCAGACCGCGATAGGCCTGGGGCGTCGGCGTCCAGAAGGTCGAGATCTGGGCGTGGTGCCGCGCGACCAGCCGCTGAACGCCGTCGTCGCCTGCGGGTCGGCCGGCCCGCAGGCAGGCTGCCAGGCCTTCGCCGATCTCCTGGGTCTCCCGGTGGTGCGCAGCCTGGCCGTCCGGGCCCAGGCGCTCCCACGCCCGGTGGCTGCGGTCCACCTCGGCATCGCCCCAGCGCTCGCGCGCCTCGGCGTCGTACTGGCTGTTGTCGAACCCGGCGTAGAGGTCTTTCGCTGTCATGCCGTGGCTCCCTTCCAGGGACTCGAGGGTCGAGGCGACGGTGCGGGCGAGCCGGTCGAACCGGTCCCGCTCGGCCACCAGGCGGGCGTGGTGCTCACGCAGGACCGCCGCGCGGTGGGCCGAGGCGTCCCGCTGACCGTCTCTGGTGGTCACCGACGCGTCGAGGGCCTCGGCGATCCTGCTCAGCGGCACGTCCAACTCGCGCAGCACGAGGATCTGCTGCAGACGCAGCAGCTCTGCGTGCCCGTAGAGCCGGCGCCCTCCGGCGGCGACCCCGGCGGGGGCGAGCAGCCCGATCGCGTCGTAGTGCCGCAGGGTGCGTGAGGTGACCCCGGAGAGCCGGGACACCTCGTCGATCGCCCAGGTGCGGCTGGGGTCGTGCGGCACGACGTCCATCCCGTGACCCCTCGCCTCCGCGCCTCCGACGGCGGACCGTCCGCCGTCGTCGTGGACGATAGGAGGTGACGCTACGTCAACCGCAAGGACGGCTGCGTGTCGGTGCGTGGTGCGACAGTGTGGCCATGAGCGAGCTGATGCGTGACTCCGAGGTGACCGAGGCCCTCGACCACCGCCACTGGCGGGTCGTGCTGGGGAGGATCCACGGGACCTTCCGTACCGGCTCGTTCACGCGCGGTCTCGAGCTGACCCAGCAGGTCGCCGCGGTCGCGGAGCAGATGAACCACCACCCGGACGTCGACCTGCGCTACGGGTCGGTCCATCTCTCGTGCGTCTCCCACGACGTCGGCGGGCTGACCGCCCGCGACGTCGCCCTCGCGCGTGCCGTCTCGGCGGTGGTCGACGAGCTGGGCGTCGAGGCCGCCCCGACGGCCTCCCAGGCCCTGGAGATCGCGATCGACGCGCTCGACATCCCCGCCGTCCTGCCCTTCTGGCGCGCCGTCCTGGGCTACGTCGACGAGCCGGCGCCCGCGGAGGGCGCCCTGCCTGCGCTCGCGGATCCCGCGGGCCGGGGGGCGGCGGTGTGGTTCCAGCAGATGGACGAGCCGCGTCCGCAGCGCAACCGCATCCACCTCGACGTCTCGGTCCCGCACGACGTCGCCGAGGAGCGTGTGGCTGCGGCCCTCGCCGCGGGAGGGCATCTGGTCAGCGACACCCGGGCCCCTGCCTTCTGGGTACTGGCCGACGGAGAGGGCAACGAGGCCTGCGTGTGCACCTGGCAGGCCCGCGAGGGCTGAGGCCGGGTCATCCGTCCGCTCTGCGATCCTCCGGCCCGGTCCACCCACGGCCGTCCTAGACTCCCGGCATGAGCGAGACGAGCACCGCAGGGAACGCCGCGACCCCCGACATCAAGCCACGCAGCCGACAGGTCACGGACGGCCTCGAGGCGACCGCGGCGCGCGGCATGCTGCGCGCGGTCGGTCTGGGCGACGAGGACTTCGCCAAGCCGCAGATCGGCGTCGCGAGCTCGTGGAACGAGATCACCCCCTGCAACCTCTCCCTCGACCGGCTCGCCAAGGCGGTCAAGAACGGCGTGCACGCCAACGGCGGGTACCCCCTCGAGTTCGGCACCATCTCGGTCTCGGACGGCATCTCGATGGGCCACGAGGGGATGCACTTCTCCCTCGTGAGCCGGGACCTCATCGCCGACAGCGTCGAGACCGTGATGCAGGCCGAGCGGCTCGACGGCTCGGTGCTCCTCGCCGGGTGCGACAAGTCGCTGCCCGGCATGCTCATGGCCGCCGCCCGCCTCGACCTGGCCTCGGTGTTCCTCTACGCCGGCTCGATCGCCCCGGGCTGGGTCAAGCTCGAGGACGGCACCGAGAAGGAGGTCACGATCATCGACGCCTTCGAGGCCGTCGGCGCCTGCTCGCGTGGCCTCATGAGCCGTGAGGACGTCGACCGCATCGAGCGCGCGATCTGCCCGGGGGAGGGGGCCTGCGGCGGCATGTACACCGCCAACACCATGGCCTCGGTGGCCGAGGCCATGGGCATGTCCCTGCCGGGCTCGGCCGCGCCGCCCTCGGCCGACCGTCGGCGCGACACCTTCGCCGTCCGCTCGGGGGAAGCCGTGGTCGAGATGCTGCGGAAGGGGATCACCGCACGTCAGATCATGACCAAGGAGGCCTTCGAGAACGCGATCGCCGTGGTCATGGCCTTCGGCGGCTCGACCAACGCGGTGCTGCACCTGCTGGCCATCGCGCACGAGGCCGAGGTCGACCTCACCCTCGCCGACTTCGCCCGGGTGGCCGAGAAGGTGCCTCACCTCGGTGACCTGAAGCCCTTCGGCCGCTACGTCATGAACGACGTCGACCGCATCGGCGGCGTGCCGGTGGTCATGAAGGCCCTCCTCGACGCGGGGCTGCTGCACGGCGACTGCCTGACGGTGACCGGGAAGACGGTCGCCGAGAACCTCGCCGACGTCGCCCCGCCCGACCCGGACGGCAAGATCCTGCGGGCGATGGACAACCCCATCCACCGCACGGGCGGGATCACGATCCTGCACGGCTCGCTCGCCCCCGAGGGGGCCGTGGTCAAGTCTGCGGGCTTCGACTCGGACGTCTTCGAGGGGACCGCGCGGGTCTTCGACCGGGAGCGCGCCGCGATGGACGCCCTCGAGGACGGCACCATCCAGGCGGGCGACGTCGTCGTCATCCGCTACGAGGGCCCCAAGGGTGGGCCCGGGATGCGTGAGATGCTCGCGATCACGGGTGCCATCAAGGGTGCGGGCCTGGGCAAGGACGTGCTCCTGCTGACCGACGGCCGCTTCTCGGGCGGGACCACGGGCCTGTGCGTGGGCCACGTCGCCCCCGAGGCCGTCGACGGCGGACCCATCGCCTTCGTCAGGGACGGGGACCGGATCCGCCTCGACGTCGCGCACGCGACCCTCGACGTGCTCGTCGACGCCGAGGAGCTCGAGTCCCGTCGGGAGGGCTGGGCCCCGCTGCCTCCGCGCTACACGCGCGGCGTGCTCGCCAAGTACGCCAAGCTGGTCCAGTCGGCCAGCACCGGCGCCGTGCTCATCTGACCGCCGTGCTGCTCTGACCGCCGTGCTCCTCTGACCGCCGTGCTGCTCTGACCGCCGTGCTCCTCTGACCCGTGGCGCGCGTCCTGCCGGAGATCGACGCCCGCACTGCGACCTTCCTCGAGGAGCAGGCGGTCTTCTTCGTCGCGACCGCCCCCCTCGCGGCCGACGGCCACGTGAACCTCTCGCCGAAGGGCGGGGCGGGGTCCCTCGTGGTCGTCGACCCGCTCACCGTGGCGTACCTCGACCTCACGGCCTCGGGGGCCGAGACCATCGCCCACCTGCGGGAGAACGGCCGCATCACCATCATGGCCTGCGCGTTCTCCGGGCGGCCCTCCATCGTTCGTCTTCACGGGCGCGGTCGGGTGGTCCCTGCCGTGGCCGACGAGTTCTCGACCTGGGCGGCGCGCTTCCCCGAGCGACCGGGGGTGCGTGCCGTGATCGTCGTCGAGGTGGACCGCGTCTCGGACTCGTGCGGGTTCGCGGTACCGCGGATGGACCTGGTGGGGGAGCGTGACGTCCTCGACCAGGCCAACGAGCGCAAGGGGCCCGACGGGGTCGCGGAGTACCGGGCCCAGAAGAACCGCATGAGCATCGACGGGCTGCCCGCCGCGGACTGGTGACATCTCGCATACCGATCACACGATCCACGATACGAGACGCACTCGGGGCTGCGTGACATCCCCACGGGGTAGGCGTAATGTTCGCGAGGTGCAGACGATCGTCGTAGTACTTCCCTAGGCGCGAGCCAGACCACCGCCAGGTCTCGTCCGCGCCTACCCCTCGCCAACCCCGCCTGACGGGACGAGGGGTTTTTTCATGTCAGGCCCCGATCCATGCACGCACCGCACGTCCGACGTCCAGGGAGAGCAACGATGGTCCAGGGCCCCCACCCGGCACCGCCAGCCGGGGCCAGTCGTCAGCCGGCCGACCGGCCGACACCCCGCCCGCAGGCCGCCCCCGCGGTCACGCCGGCC
>NZ_JALPKN010000600.1 GCF_023630195.1 Actinotalea sp. C106
AGACCTGCGCCCTGCCCGGGGCACCCACGACCAGCGCTGCCGGGCCCTCAGGGGCAGCTGGCGACGCGCCACCGGCCCGCACGTGGACCGGCCCGACCGCCCCCGCGCGCCTTGAGATCCTGCGCCGCACGCGCTCGATCGCGATCGTCGGGGCCTCGGCCAACGCGTCCCGGGCGAGCTACTTCGTCGCGACGTACCTGCTGTCCTCATCACCGTACGACGTCTACTTCGTCAACCCGCGGGCCACCGAGATCCTGGGCCGTCCGGTCTACCCGTCCCTCGAGGCGCTACCCGTGGTCCCCGACCTGGTCGACGTGTTCCGTCGCCACGACGACCTGCCCACCGTGCTCGACGAGACCCTCGCCGTGGGTGCCCGCACCCTCTGGCTGCAGCTGGGCTCCTGGCACGAAGAGGTCGCCCGGAGGGCCGAGGCCGCCGGGCTCGAGGTCGTCATGGACCGGTGCGTCAAGATCGAGCACGCCCGCTTCCACGGCGGCCTGCACCTCGCCGGGTTCAACACCGGGGTCATCAGCTCGCGTCGCGCCCTGGGCTGAGGTCGCGCCCTGGGCTGAGGAGCGGCGGTGACCAGCGCGCCCCGCGCAGGTCCGCCCGCTCCCCCACCGCGTCCCGACCAGCACCGCCGCGCAGCGGGCAGCCCTCCTCGTGCAACCGGCGCAGCGCTTCCGCGCGGTGCC
>NZ_JALPKN010000601.1 GCF_023630195.1 Actinotalea sp. C106
GACTTGAGACCACCCCGAGCCGGCGGCCGCGACCCGGCCGCCCGAGCCCGCCGACGTCCCGAGCCAGGACGAGCTCTACCTGACGGGTGTCCACCTCGAGCAGTACCGGCACCCGACCGTGGACCCGCGGGCCTACTGGCTCGAGGGCCTGCGCCGCGACCCCGGGGACGCGCGGATCAACGCGGCCCTCGGGGCGGCGCTGCACCGCGACGGGGACTACGCGGGAGCCCTCGCCCACCTCGAGACGGCGCTGGCGCGGCTCACCGCGCGCAACCCGAACCCGGCCGACGGCGAGGCCTCCTACCGTCGTGGCCTGGCGCTCGAGCGGCTCGACCGGGCGCAGGACGCGTACGACGCCTTCGCCAAGGCCGCGTGGGACGGTCGGTGGGCCCACGCCGCGCAGCTGCAGATGGCCTTCCTCGACGCCGCGGCGGGCCAGGACCGCAGGGCCCTCGAGGTGATCGAGACGGCACTCCGGCTCGACGCGGAGGACCTGCGCGCCCGGGCCCTCGAGGTCGTCGTCCTGCGGCGCCTGGGCCGCGAGCAGGAGGCTGCCGAGCGGCTCGCCGCGACCCTGGCCCTGGACCCCCTCGACCCGTGGAACCGTGACCTCGCCGGCCTCGAGCCCCCGGCCGACGCCCGCGTGCTGGTCGACGTCGCCCTCGACCACGCCGCGAGCGGGGAGACCGACCGG
>NZ_JALPKN010000602.1 GCF_023630195.1 Actinotalea sp. C106
GCTCCGCCGGCCCAGCCCCGCCGGCCAGCACCGCGCGCCGCCGAGCCCGAGGGGGACGAACCACGCCCCGCGCGGCTCGCGAGGCTGCTGTCGATCCGAGCCCTGGTGCTCTGCGTCGTGCTGCTCGTGGGCTTCACCCTGCTGTTCCCGACCGTGCGCGCCTACCTCGGTCAGCGGGCCGAGCTCGCCGCCCTCGAGCAGAGCGTGCTCGACGCCGAGCAGCACGAGCGGGAGCTCGAGGCAGACCTCGCGAGGTGGGACGACCCCGCCTACGTGCAGGCCCAGGCCAGGGCTCGCCTCTCCTTCGTGTTCCCCGGGGAGACCGCCTACCGCGTGATCGACCCCGAGGTGGTCGAGGAGGAGGCCTTGGCCGAGGGAGCCCCGGCCGGTGACGAGACCGGGCCCACGCTGCCCGTCGACGGCTCCGGCACCCCCTGGTACACGACGATCTGGAGCTCGGTGCAGATCGCCGGGGAGCTCGAGGTCGTCGACCCCGAGGCCCCGGTCGAGGAGCCCGCCGACGGCGACGCCGAGCCGGCTCCGCAGGACGACCCCGCCGCCCCCAGCGACCCCGCAGGCCCCAGCGACCCCGCTGGCACGACCGACACCGAGGAGACCGAGTGAGCACCGCCGAGCAGGTCAGCGATGCCGACATCGTCACCCTCGCCGAGCAGCTCGGCCGCCCGCCG
>NZ_JALPKN010000603.1 GCF_023630195.1 Actinotalea sp. C106
GGCCAGCCGGTCCCGCGCGGTGAGGTGGTCGGGCGGCCCGCCCAGCACCCCGAAGCGCCGGTACCCGTGACCGTGCAGGGCCCGGGCGAGCGCCGCCGCACCGCTGTGGTTCGCGATGACCACGGTGTCCACGTCGAGCAGCGGCTGGCCGATGAGCGCCACCGAGCCGCCCGAGTGGCGGAAGTTCGCCAGGGCCGTGCGCATGGCCCCGTTGGTCTCGTCGTCGTCGCGGCGACCGCCGGCCACGATGATCGCGCGGGCCCGCTGCCGGGTCAGCACGTCGACGAACCGCGGCTCACGGGTGGGGTCGTGCTGGGTGCTCGCGAGGGTCAGGGCGAGGTCGGCCCGCTCGGCCGCGAGGCCCACCCCCGCCGCGATCGAGGAGAAGTACGGGTCGGCGATGTCGTGCAGGATCAGGCCGAGCGAGGTGGTGCGGCCCCGGGCCATCGCCTGGGCGTTCGCGTCGGGGGAGTAGCGCAGCCTCTCGGCCGCGGCGAGCACCCGGTCGCGCAGGTCCGCCCGGACGGTGCGGTTGGCGCTCCCGTTGATCGCGCGCGAGGCCGTCGCGAGGGACACCCCGGCCTCGCGGGCCACCTGGCTCAGCGTCACCGGACCACCGGGGGAGCGACCCCGCCGACGCTCGTCGGCCGAGACGACGGCGGCGGCCTCCTCGACCACGCCCGAGAA
>NZ_JALPKN010000604.1 GCF_023630195.1 Actinotalea sp. C106
TCGGCCCGGGAGAGCACCTCGGCCACCAGGTCGGCCATCGCGGGGGCCGCGGCCTGCGGGGCGCCGCCGACCACCACGCAGATCTCCCCCCGGGGCCCGGCCTCCTCGGCCCAGGTGGCGAGCTCGCCGAGCGGCCCGCGGACGACCTCCTCGTAGGTCTTGGTGAGCTCGCGGCAGACCGCGGCCGGACGGTCCGTGCCGAGCACCTCGGCCATGGTCGCCAGGGTCTCGGCGACGCGGTGCGGGGACTCGAAGAAGACCATGGTGCGTCGTTCGGTCGCGAGCTGGCCGAGGGCACGGGTCCGGTCGCCCGGACGGCGGGGCAGGAACCCCTCGAAGCAGAACCTGTCCGTCGGCAGCCCCGAGACGGCGAGGGCGGCGAGCACCGCGCTCGGCCCGGGGGCCGTGGTCACCGGCAGGCCTGCCTCGACCGCGGCCCGCACCAGGGTGAACCCGGGGTCCGAGACGGTCGGCATCCCCGCGTCGGAGACCACGAGCACGGTGCCCCCGGCGCGCACGACGTCGAGCAGCTCGGCGACCCGGGCCCCCTCGTTGTGCTCGTGGTGGCTGAGCAGCCGCCCCCCCGGGCGTACCCCGAGGCGCTGGGCGCGGCCGAGCAGGGGGCGGGGGTGCTCCGCCGCGACCACCTCGGCGGGCTCCAGGGGGCGCCGCAGCCCC
>NZ_JALPKN010000605.1 GCF_023630195.1 Actinotalea sp. C106
GCCACCGCGAGGCAACCACCGGCCCGGGTCGCGACCTCGGCGAGGGCTTCCCGGGCAGCCGTCGCGGTCGTGGGGGAGAAGCGTGCGGCCTCCTCGACGGTGGTGCCCAGGCGCAGGGCCCGCGCACCCGCGTGCTCGAGCAGGTCCGCGAGACGGCAGAGGACGACCGCGGCGCGCTCGAGCTCCTCGAGGTGGACCCGGGTGCTGCCGTAACCGCCGCGGACCCGGACCCCGGAGGGGAGCCGGTCCAGGTCCGGCGGCGGAGCGACCTCGCTCACCGTGAACCCAGCTGATCGGCCAGGTCGACTCCGAGGGCGAGCCACCGCGCGCCTGGCGAGGTCGGGTCGAGGCCCTCGGGAGTCAGGGCCGCGCGCTGCGCGACGGCGGAGTCGGCATGCCGGGCGAGGGTCTGGTCGGCCCCGAGGACGACCTCGGTCAGTCGGCGCAGATCCTGCTCGAGGAGGTCGAGCTCACCGTGGTACCGGCTCGCGGCCGTCGCCTGCCAGGAGTCGGTCCGTGCTGAGCGCACCAGGGCGTGGGCCTGGTCGACCTGGGACAGGACCTCGGCGAGGGCCGCCCCCCACTCCTGCGCCCAGGCACCGTCCTCCCCCGCGAACCACACCACCGCGCACCCCTCCACCGCGCCGCCGGGCGGCCCTAGGAGGAGGG
>NZ_JALPKN010000606.1 GCF_023630195.1 Actinotalea sp. C106
TTCCTCGGGACCGCGCTCGCGCCGGTGCAGTACGCCCCGCGCCGCGGCTCGGGCCTGCGCCGGATGCTCAACCTGCTCGCCGACCCCCGCCGCTGGGCCGCGGTGCTGCACGGCATCGGGGGGCTGATGCTCTCGGTGGTGACCTTCTCGGTGGTGCTGACCTGGTGGGCCGGCACCCTAGGCGGCCTCACCTTCTGGTTCTGGGACCGGTGGTTGCCCAACCCCGAGACCAACACGACCCTCGCCGAGCTGCTCGGTCTGCCGATCAGCGAGGCCCAGTTCAACCTGATCCTCGGTGTCCTCTTCGCGCTCAGCCTCGTGCCGGTGACCCGGGCCTGCGCCCAGGTGCACGTGGGGTGGGCACGGCTGCTCCTGACCGGCTCCTCACGGGCGGCACTCGCGGCCCAGGTCGACGAGCTGACCAGCCGCCGTGCGGTCGCGGCGGCGGCCGAGTCGCACTCGCTCCGGCGGCTCGAGCGTGACATCCACGACGGCCCCCAGCAGCGTCTGGTCCGGCTCGGCATGGACCTGTCGGCGGCCGAGCGCCGGCTGGCCGACGACCCTGACGAGGCGCGGGCGATGATCGCCGAGGCGCGCACCCAGGCGGCCGAGGCCCTCGCCGAGCTGCGTGGCCTCTCCCGGGGCACCGCCCCGCCGATCCTCACG
>NZ_JALPKN010000607.1 GCF_023630195.1 Actinotalea sp. C106
GAGTCGCCGGGCAGCACGGCGGCCGGACCGCCGTTGACCGGGACGCGGGTGGCCCGAACGCTCGCGGCCTCCCTCGGCCCGCAGGACCTGCTCGTCGTCGGCTCGAGCAACCCCGTGCGGGACCTCGACCTGGTCGCCGCGTGGGACGAGCCCCCGACCGTCCTGGCGAACCGCGGGCTCGCCGGCATCGACGGCACGGTCTCGACCGCCGCCGGCGTCGCCCTGGGGACGGGCCGGCCGGTGCACGCCCTGCTCGGCGACCTGACCTTCCTGCACGACGTCGGGGGCCTGCTCGTCGGACCGCTCGAGACCAGGCCCGACCTGACCCTCGTCGTGGCCAACGACGACGGCGGCTCGATCTTCGCGACCCTCGAGCACGGCGAGCCCGACCGCGCCGCGACCTTCGAGCGGGTCTTCGCGACCCCTCACGGCGCTGACCTCGGCGCGCTGTGCGCGGGCTACGGCGTGCGGCACGGCCTCGTGGTCGACCACGCCGGCCTCGAGCGTGAGCTGGCCGTCCCGGTCCAGGGGGTCAGCGTGGTCGAGGTGCGGGTCGACCGTGCCGACCGCCGCGCCGCGGGGCAGCGCCTCGCCCAGGAGGTGAGGCAGGCGGTCGACCACGCGCTCGCGGGCCAGGCCGCGGAGCGCTGACCGGCCCCCGGTG
>NZ_JALPKN010000608.1 GCF_023630195.1 Actinotalea sp. C106
CGGCAGGGCCTGCTCGCGGTGCAGGGCCGCCGCAGCGACCGGGCCGATCCGCTCCTCGATCGCGGGCACGGTCGCCCCGGAGCGGTCGAGGTCGGCCCGCAGGGCGTCGACGAGCTCGGGGTGGACGGCGGGCGGCTGGCTGCTCATGGGAACGGGGTGACTCACGGGAGGGGGTCTACCACGAGGTCGGCCGTGAGCGGCAGATGGTCGCTCGCCCGACGGGTCGCGTCGTCGCTCGGGCGGTGAGTCTGCTGGACGGTGAGGCCCGTGGTGAGCAGGGCGTCGATACGGCGGCGCGGGCTCCGGGCGGGGAAGGTCGGGCCTGCCTGGACGCCGACGTCGACCAGCCGCTGGGTGAGCGCGGCCCAGGTGGGCCCGTCGGGTGCCTCGTTGAGGTCGCCGCCGAGGACGAGTGGCCGCCCGGCCACCACGGCGTTGTCGACGAGGTCGAGCACGTCCTCGAGGTGACGACGCCGCTCTCCTGGGCTCAGGGGCAGGTGCACGCTGATCACCTGCACCCCGGCGACGGTCGCGACCGCGAGGCCCCGACGGGTCAGGGTGCGTCGGCTCCAGGGACGCCACGGCAGCCGGACCGCCCGGCCCCCGGAGGTGGGCAGGTCCGGGCGCACCAGCAGGGCCGTGGTCCGCGCGCCCCGGCCCACC
>NZ_JALPKN010000609.1 GCF_023630195.1 Actinotalea sp. C106
ACCTCCGCCGCCTCGAGGGGGGCCACCCGCGCCCCGGGACGACGCCGCAGGACGAGGGCCCCCGGGAGGGCGAGGTCACTCGCGGGGGCGGGACGCGCGCCGTCATCGATCGCGCCAGCGCGGGACACCCCACCGAGCGCCTCGAGCCCGGGGCGCAGGGCCAGGCCCGCCGCCACGCCCAGCACGTCCTGTCCCGTGAGCACAACCACCTGAGCACGGTCAGCCGCCGCGAGCCCCGGGGCCAGCAGCGGCGCCGCTGCCGGCAGCTGACGCCCGGGCAGGTCCACGACCACCGTCCCGCTCCCCGCACACAGGGCCGACCAGACCGCGACGAGACCGCCGCCGGGTTCCGCCGTCGGCCCGCCCTCACGCGCCGCCGACGCAGCGTCTCCCCAGGGCGCACCCCGGCGACGGTCCCCGCTGAGCACCTCGACGCCCTCCCAGCGGGGCAGCACGCCGGCGAGGTCGTCCTCGGTCAGGGTGCCGCGCACCTCACGCAGGGCCTCCCACCGCGCTCCGGGACGCTCCTCGATCCCCAGCAGCACCTCGATCCCGCCCGACCCAGGATCGAGGTCCACGAGCACCACGCCGTCGTGCCTCGTCCCGCCGAGCCGCGCCCCACTGCGCCCCCCACGGCCGCGCCCCGCCCGTTCGCCAAGTCG
>NZ_JALPKN010000060.1 GCF_023630195.1 Actinotalea sp. C106
CCCAGCGTGTCCGGGGACACGTCGTCGGCCCCCGGGATCCCCGCGCGCTGGGCCGCCTGGCGCAGCACCGCCCACGCCGTCTGCCGGCTCAGCCGGGCACCCCGGGTGTTGAGGAACAGGGCCGGGCCGCCGCGCCCCGCTCCAGCGAGGGCCGGGCGACCGCGGACCAGGTACGCCTCGACCGCCTCGCAGGCGAAGGAGCCCACGGGCACGACGCGCTCCTTGCTGCCCTTGCCGATCAGGCGGACCGCCCCGGGATCCATCTCGAGGTCGTCGACGTCCAGGCCCACCACCTCGCTGATGCGACCACCCGTCGAGTAGAGGAGCTCGAGCAGGGCCGCGTCCCGCAGCGGGACGGGCCCCTCCCCCTGCGCCGCGGCCTGAAGCACCCGCTCGACGTCATCGGTCGAGATGGCCTTGGGCAGACGCCGCGGCTGAGCGGGCGGCCGCACGACGAGGGAGGGGTCCTGCTCGGCGAGGCCCTCGAGGGCGCAGAACCGGTGCCAGCCGTGGACCGCGGCAAGCATGCGCGCCGTCGAGGAGGCAGCCAGAGGCGCGCCACCGTCCGTCCCGGTGCGCACGGTCGTGAGGAAGGCCCGTACGTCGGACTCCTCGACCTCGTCGGCCGCCGTCCGCCCGCGCGCCTGCAGGTAGGTCCGGTAGCGCTGCAGGTCCCGCCGGTAGGCCGTGAGGGTGTTGCCGGAGAGCCCGCGCTCGACCGCGAGGTGGTCGAGGTAGCCGGCGATGGCCTGGTCGAGCTCAGCCACGACCGCTGACTCGTCCGGGAGGGCCATGGTCAGAGCGGCAGGAACGGGTCGATGCCCACCGCGAGGAACAGCAGGGACAGGTACGTGATCGACGCGTGGAACAGACGCATCTCCCCCAGCCGGACCCCGGGGCGCGGGTGGTGGGCCCGCCGCATCAGCGCGATGGTCGCCCCCAGGAACCACGCCCCGAGGACGACGGCGACCGCGGTGTAGACCCAGGTCATCGAGGCGAGGGGGACCAGCACCAGCGAGCACGCGATCATGGCCAGCGTGTGCGCGACCATCTCGCGGGACACCCGGGCGTCGCTCGCGACGACGGGAAGCATCGGCACCCCCGCGGCGGCGTAGTCACGCCGGAACTTCATCGACAGGGGCCAGTAGTGCGGCGGGGTCCAGAAGAAGATGACGCCGAACAGCGCGACGGGCGCCCAGGCGAGCCCCCCGGTCACCGCCGACCACCCGATCAGGACGGGCATGCAGCCGGCGACACCGCCCCACACGATGTTCTGCGGGGTGCGTCGCTTGAGCAGCATCGTGTAGCCCACGACGTAGAGGACGATCGCGAGCAGGGCGAGGCCCGCTGACACGAGGTTGACCAGCGCTGCGAACCAGACCAGGGAGAACGCGCCCAGCGCGTACCCGAAGACGAGGGCAGCCCGCGGGGTGACCTCCCCCGTGACCAGGGGCCGGCGCTTCGTCCGGTTCATCACCTCGTCGATGTCCCGGTCCAGGTAGCAGTTGAGGACGTTCGCCGCCCCCGCCGCCGCGGCGCCGCCCACGAGGGTCGCCAGGACGAGCCCGACCGAGGGGAACCCGCGCTCGGCGAGCAGCATCGTGGGCAAGGTCGTGACGAGCAGGAGCTCGATGATCCGAGGCTTGGTCAGGGCGACGTAGGCGGCGACCCGCGCCCTCGCGTGGGCCAGCCCGGTCGGGACCGCGACGGGCGAGGGCTCGACCGACCGCGGTGTGCCCCCGACCTCGGCGACGACCCGCGAGGTGGTCGGTCCGTCGGTCGAGGCATGACTGGCTGTGCGCACGGCGAGGCGGCTCCGTTCTGTGGTGGCTCCGACCATGGTACGGCCCCGTCGCCCGGGCCTGACGTCCACCTGTCGGCTCACCGCTCCCGGCGCGCCGGACGCGGGTAGGCTCGTCGTTGGCGTGGCCACCGGCGGAAACCGGTGTCCGGCTCCGGCCAGTCCCGCCGCGGCGACGGCCGGCACGCACCAGGCGACGGCCCGGGCGACCTCCCGGGCAGGAATGAGGTCCACTTGAACGCGTCCGCCCCCACCCCCGACCTCGAGTGGTCGGATCTCGACGCACGCGCGGTCGACACGCTCCGCGTCCTCGCGGCCGACGCGGTCCAGAAGGTCGGCAACGGTCACCCGGGGACCGCGATGAGCCTGGCCCCTGCGGCCTACCTCGTCTTCCAGCGCTTCCTCGCGCACGACCCGCGTGACTCGCACTGGACGGGGCGCGACCGCTTCGTCCTCTCGGCCGGCCACTCGTCGCTGACCCTGTACCTCCAGCTCTTCCTCTCCGGCTACGACGTGTCCCTCGAGGACATCGCGAGCCTGCGGACCTGGGGCTCGAAGACCCCTGGGCACCCCGAGTACCAGCACACCGACGGTGTGGAGATCACGACCGGGCCCCTCGGCCAGGGACTGGCCTCCGCTGTCGGCATGGCGATGGCCGCGCGGCGCGAGCGGGGTCTGCTCGACCCCGACGCCCCCGAGGGCCAGAGCCCCTTCGACCACACCGTGTGGGTCATCGCGAGCGACGGCGACCTCATGGAGGGCGTGACCTCCGAGGCGTCCTCCCTCGCCGGCCACCAGGAGCTCGGCAACCTCGTCGTGATCTACGACGACAACAAGATCTCGATCGAGGACGACACCGACGTGTCGTTCAGCGAGGACGTCCTGGCGCGCTACGAGGCCTACGGCTGGCACACCCAGCGGGTCGACTGGACCGCGGGCCAGGACGGCTACGTCGAGGACGTGCACGCCCTCGCCGGTGCCCTCGCCGCGGCCAAGGCCGAGACCGGCAAGCCGTCGATCGTCTCCCTGCGCACCATCATCGGCTGGCCCGCGCCGAACAAGAAGAACACCGGCGCGATCCACGGCTCGGCCCTCGGCGGGGACGAGCTGTCCGCCGTCAAGGAGCTCCTCGGCTTCGACCCCGAGCAGAGCTTCGCGGTCGCCGACGAGGTGCTGGCCCACGCGCGCAAGGTCGTCGACCGTGGCGCCGAGGCCCACGCCTCCTGGGACGAGAAGTTCTCCGGATGGCGCGCGGCGAACCCCGAGCGCGCCGAGCTCTTCGCCCGCATGGCCGAGCGCCGTCTGCCGGAGGGCTGGACCGACGCCCTCCCCGAGTTCCCCGCAGGCAAGGCCGTCGCGACCCGCGCGGCCTCGGGCAAGGTCCTCACGGCCCTCGCCCCCGTCCTGCCCGAGCTGTGGGGCGGCTCGGCCGACCTCGCGGGGTCCAACAACACCACGATGGACGGTGAGCCCTCGTTCATCCCGGCCCACCGCAGCACCGACAAGTTCACCGGCAACCCCCACGGCCGCACCCTGCACTTCGGGATCCGCGAGCACGCCATGGGGTCGATCCTCAACGGGATCACCCTGCACGGGGGCACCCGGGCCTACGGCGGCACCTTCCTGGTGTTCAGCGACTACATGCGGCCGGCGGTCCGCCTCGCCGCGCTGATGCAGATCCCGGTCACCTTCGTGTGGACCCACGACTCGATCGGCCTCGGCGAGGACGGACCGACCCACCAGCCGATCGAGCACCTCGCCGCGCTGCGCGCGATCCCCGGGCTCGACGTCGTCCGCCCTGCGGACGCCAACGAGGTGTCCTGGGCGTGGCGCACGGTGCTCGAGCGCACGCACCGGCCCGCGGGCCTGGTCCTCACCCGTCAGAACGTGCCCACCTTCGAGCGTGGCACGGGTGACGCCGAGGGCTCGACCCTCGCGGCGGCCTCGGGCACCGCCCGCGGCGCCTACGTCCTCGCCGAGGCTGAGGGCGGAGAGCCGCAGGTCATCATCGTGGCCACCGGGTCCGAGGTCCAGATCGCCCTCGAGGCGCGCACGGCCCTCGCGTCCGAGGGGATCGCGGCGCGCGTCGTCTCGATGCCGTGCCGCGAGTGGTTCGACGACCAGGACGAGGACTACCGCACCGCCGTCCTGCCCCCGGCCGTCCGGGCGCGTGTCTCGATCGAGGCAGGCGTCGCCCAGGGCTGGCGCGAGATCGTCGGCGACGCCGGTCGGATCGTCTCGATCGAGCACTTCGGCGCCTCGGCCGACTACGAGCGGCTCTACACCGAGTTCGGGCTGACCGCCGAGGCCGTGGCCTCCGCGGCCAAGGAGTCCGTCTCGGCCGCGAGCGGCCAGGCCGTCCCGGGCGGTCCGGCCAAGCCGACGTCGGGCGGCACGGCCGACGTCTGACCTGCACGCACCATCCTGCTCCCCGGGCGGCCCGCGACGGCCGCCCGGGGAGGGCGACCCTGAGGAGCCCGAGATGACTGACACCACCCTGCCCACCCCGATCGCCCAGCTGCGCGACGCAGGCGTCGCGATCTGGCTCGACGACCTCTCGCGCGAGCTGCTGCGCGGCGGGGACCTCTCCCGGCTCGTCACCGAGCGCGGCGTGGTCGGCGTGACCACCAACCCCACCATCTTCGCCTCGGCCCTCTCCCAGGGGGACGCCTACGACGACCAGCTCCGCGACCTCGCCGCGGCCGGTACCTCCGTGGACGAGGCGGTCTTCACGATCACCACGGACGACGTCCGCGAGGCCTGCGACGCCCTGGCCGAGGTGCACCGCGCCACGGGTGGACAGGACGGCCGCGTCTCGATCGAGGTCGACCCGGGCCTCGCCCGCGACACCAACCGGACCGTGGAGACGGCCAAGCGGCTGTGGAGCACGGTCGACCGACCGAACCTCTACATCAAGATCCCCGCCACCGTCGAGGGGATCCCCGCGATCCGCGACGTGCTCGGCGAGGGGATCAGCGTCAACGTGACCCTCATCTTCTCCCTCGAACGCTACGCCGCGGTCCTCGACGCCCACCAGGCCGGCCTCGAGGCCGCTCAGGCCGCCGGCAAGGACCTGTCGACCATCGCCTCGGTGGCCTCGTTCTTCGTGTCCCGTGTCGACGGCGCGATCGACCCTCGGCTCGACGAGATCGGGACCCCCGAGGCTGCCGCGCTGCGCGGACGCATCGCGATCGCCAACGCCCGCCTCGCCCACGAGCTCTTCGCCCAGACGGTCGCCGAGCCCCGGTGGCAGGCCCTGGCGGCAGCCGGGGCTCAGCAGCAGCGCCCCCTCTGGGCCTCGACAGGGGTCAAGGACCCTGCCTACCCCGACACCCTGTACGTCGACGAGCTCGTCGCCGCCGGAACGGTCAACACGATGCCGGGCACGACCCTCGAGGCCGTCGCCGACCACGGCGCGGTGCGCGGCGACACCGTGACGGGTAGCTACCAGGACGCCCGCGAGCAGGTCGAGCGCCTCGGCGCCCTGGGCATCGACCTCACCGAGGTCACCACCTCCCTCGAGACCGAGGGGGTCAGCAAGTTCGAGGCGAGCTGGCAGGAGCTCCTCGACACCGTCCGCGACGGGCTCACCGGTGCTGCACCCTCCCCGACCGACCAGGAGCCCGACCAGTGACCCAGCCGAGCACCCCCGCCGCGACCACGGGGCAGGCCCGGTGAGCCCGGCCGAGCTCTCCGAGCACCACAACCCGTTGCGCGACCCGCGCGACCGCCGTCTCCCGCGGATCGCGGGCCCCTGCGGGCTCGTGATCTTCGGTGTGACCGGTGACCTCGCCAAGCGCAAGCTCATGCCGGCGGTGTATGACCTCGCCAACCGCGGTCTCCTGCCCCCAGGGTTCGCGCTCACGGGCTTCGCACGCCGGGAGTGGGACGACCAGGACTTCACCGAGGTGGTGCGCGAGGCGGTCAAGGCCAACGCACGCACGACCTTCCGGGACAGCACCTGGGACCAGCTCGCCGAGGGCATCCGCTTCGTCCAGGGAGAGTTCGACGACGACGACGCCTTCGACCGTCTGAGCCGCACGGTCGCCGATCTCGACGCCGAGCGGGGCACCGGCGGGAACCACGCCTTCTACCTCTCGGTCCCGCCCGGGTCCTTCCCCCTCGTCTGCCGCCAGCTGGCCCGCTCAGGCCTCTCGGACCAGCGCGAGGACGCCTGGCGCCGGGTCGTCATCGAGAAGCCCTTCGGTCACGACCTCACCAGCGCCCGTGAGCTCAACGACGTGGTCTCGGAGGTGTTCAGCCCCGAGTCGGTCTTCCGCATCGACCACTACCTGGGCAAGGAAACCGTCCAGAACATGCTGGCGCTGCGGTTCGCCAACCAGCTGTTCGAGCCGATCTGGAACGCGAACTACGTCGACCACGTGCAGATCACCATGGCCGAGGACATCGGGATCGGCGGCCGGGCCGGCTACTACGACGGCATCGGTGCAGCGCGGGACGTCATCCAGAACCACCTGCTGCAGCTGCTGGCTCTCACCGCGATGGAGGAGCCGGTCTCCTTCGAGGCCGACGACCTGCGGGCCGAGAAGGAGAAGGTCCTCTCGGCCGTCCGCCTCCCCAAGGACCTCGGTGTGCACACCGCACGGGGGCAGTACGAGGCGGGCTGGCAGGGTGGCGAAGAGGTCGAGGGGTACCTCGACGAGGCCGGGATCGCCCCGGAGTCGATCACCGAGACCTATGCCGCGATCCGCCTCGACATCGACACGCGCCGCTGGGCAGGTGTGCCGTTCTACCTGCGGGCGGGCAAGCGTCTCGGGCGTCGCGTGACGGAGATCGCCGTGGTGTTCAAGCGTGCGCCGCACCTCCCGTTCGAGTCCACGGCCACCGAGGAGCTCGGCAAGAACGCCCTCGTCATCCGCGTCCAGCCCGACGAGGGGGTGACGATCCGCTTCGGCTCCAAGGTGCCCGGTACTGCCATGGAGGTCCGGGACGTCACCATGGACTTCGGCTACGGGCACGCGTTCACCGAGACCTCGCCCGAGGCCTACGAACGGCTGATCCTGGACGTGCTGCTGGGTGACCCGCCGCTCTTCCCCCGGCACGAGGAGGTCGAGCTCTCGTGGAAGATCCTCGACCCGATCACCGCGTTCTGGGCCGAGCAGGGCCAGCCCGAGGCGTACCGGTCAGGCACCTGGGGGCCGGACTCGGCTGACGAGATGATGGCCCGCGACGGCCGGTCGTGGCGGCGACCATGACCACGCCCGTCACCGCTCCGGAGGGGACCCGATGATCACCGACCTGCCCGACACCTCGACAGCCGCCGTGGCCAAGGCTCTCGTCCGTCTGCGCGACGAGGGCGGCGCAGTCGCCCTGGGCCGCGTGCTGACCCTCGTGATCGACGCCTCGGCCTCCGACGTCGAGAGTGCCGTCGAGGCTGCGAACATCGCGAGCCGTGAGCACCCCTGCCGGGTGATCGTCCTCGCCCGCGACGAGGGGCGCGAGACCGCCCGCCTCGACGCGCAGATCCGGGTGGGCGGTGACGCCGGCGCGAGCGAGGTCGTCGTGCTGACCGCCTCGGGGGAGATGCTCGAGCACTCCGACACCCTCGTCATGCCGCTGCTGCTCCCCGACGCCCCGATCGTCGTGTGGTGGCCCCAGGAGGTGCCCTCGGCGCCGGCCGAGCACCCCATCGGGTCGATGGCCCAGCGGCGGATCACCGACTCGGTCTCGTGCTCGGACACCGTGGCAGCCCTGCACCGGCTCCGCGACGGGCACACCGCAGGGAACACCGACCTCGCCTGGACCCGCATCACGCCCTGGCGCGGGCTGCTGGCCGCGGCCCTGGACCAGCCTCCCTACGAGGCCGTGACCTCGATCGAGGTGCACGGCGAGGGCACGCACCCCTCGGTGCCCCTGCTGGCCGCGTGGCTCGGGATGATGCTCGAGTCCCCCGTCGACCTGCACCGCGAGCACGGGGTCAAGGGCGTGACCCGGGTGGTGCTGCACCGCGCCTCCGGGCCCATCGTGATCGACCGTCCGGACGGCCGGGTGGCGATCCTCAACCAGCCGGGGCAACCGGAGCGCAGGGCCGCGCTGCCCTTGCGGCCGCTGACCGACTGCCTGGCTGAGGAGCTCCGCCGGCTCGACCCCGACGTGGTCTACGGGGAGGTCCTCGCTCAGGGCCTCGCCCTGCTGGAGGAAGCATGAGCACCCGGACCGTCGTCGTCCATCCCGACGCCGAGACCCTCGCCGAGGCCACTGCTGCGCGCCTGCTGCTGCACCTGCTCGACGCCCAGTCGACCCACCGGCCGTTGCACGTGGGGCTCACCGGGGGCACGGTCGGGATCAAGACCCTGGCGCGGATCGCCGAGGCGCCCCTGCGCCACGCCGTCGACTGGACGGGCGTGCACCTGTGGTGGGGCGACGAGCGCTTCCTGCCCGCAGGGGACCCTGACCGCAACGAGACCCAGGCGCGGCACGCCCTGCTCGACGCGCTCCCGGTGCCCGAGGAGAACATCCACGCGGTGCTCTCGTCGGACGCTGCGGCGAGCCCCGAGGAGGCCGCGCGGTCCTACGCCGAGGAGCTTGCGCACCATGCCCCACCCGGGACGAGCGACGACCCGGGCCCCGCAGTGCCCCGCTTCGACGTCCTGCTCCTGGGCATGGGTCCCGACGGGCACGTCGCCTCCCTCTTCCCCGAGCACGAGGCCCTCGAGGTCACCGAGACGACCACCGTGGGGGTGCACGGCTCCCCCAAGCCACCCCCGAAGCGCGTGAGCCTCACCTTCCCCGCGATCGTGGCTGCCGAGGAGGTGTGGCTCGTCGTCGGAGGGGCCGACAAGGCACCCGCCGCGGCTCGGGCCCTGGCCGGGGAAGCCGTGGGGACCACCCCCGCCGCTGGCGCCCTGGGCCGCCGTCGGACCCTGTGGCTCATGGACGTCGCGGCCGCAGGCTGATCGGGAGGACCAGCATGGACCCGACGACGTGGGCAGCGGTCGACGACTACCTCGCCCCCCTGACGCACGAGGACAAGATTCTGCGGGCCGCCAACGCGCGCGCACAGGAGGCAGGCCTCCCGCCGATCCAGGTGTCCGCCACGCAGGGCCGGATGCTGCAGCTCCTCGGGCAGATCCACGGCGCGCGCCGCGCCCTGGAGATCGGCACCCTGGCCGGGTACAGCACGATCTGGCTGGCCCGCGGGTTGTCCGGGCCGCAGCCGCACCTCACGACCCTGGAGCGGGACCCCCACCACGCGGAGGTCGCCCGGGGCAACATCGCCATGGCGGGTCTCGACCACGTGGTCGAGGTCCGTGTCGGTGCGGCGGCGGCGACGCTCGCCGAGCTCGAGGCCTCCGGCACCGAGCCCTTCGACCTGGTCTTCATCGACGCGGACAAGCCGTCCAACACCCGCTACCTCGAGGCCGCCCTGCGCCTGGTGCGACCAGGTGCGGTCATCGTGGTGGACAACGTGGTCCGCCAGGGAGCCCTCGCCGACGCCGAGAGCACCGACGAGCGGGTGCGCGGCAGCCGTGAGGTCGTCGAGCGCGTCGCCACCGACCCCCGGCTCAGCGCGACCGTCCTGCAGACCGTCGGCAGCAAAGGCTACGACGGCTTCATGCTGGTCCGCGTCAACAGTGACGAGACGTCAGCAGCCTTGCCCGGTCGCTGAGGCGCGCAGGTCGCTGAGGCCCGCGGGCTCGAGGACGTCCTGAGGCCCTCGGGCTCTAGGAGCCGCGTCGCGCGCGCAGTGCCGCGAGGGCCTCGTCGAGGATCGCCTGACCGTCCTCGTCGCTACGCCGCTCCTTCACGTAGGCGAGGTGCGTCTTGTACGGCTCGTTGCGCGTGCGAGACGGCGGGTTCGCCTTGTCCTGACCGGCGGGGAAGCCGCAGCGCGGGCAGTCCCAGGTCTCGGGGGCCTCGGCGTTGGCCTCCTGGGAGAAGCTCGGCTTCGTCTCGTGCCCGTTGGCGCACCAGTAGGACACCCAGAACCGCGGTGCGGAGTCCCCTCGCTCGGCTTCGCCCATGGGACCAGCCCCGACACGGGACCCTCGGATTGCACTTCCGCTCGCCATGGTGAACCTCCGTTGTCAGGCGCTGACGCGCTGGATCAGGCCCAGCAGGACGATGACGACGGCCCAGAGCACTGCCAGGCCGATCGTGATGCGGTTGAGGTTGCGCTCGGCCACCCCGGAGCTGCTGGCGTTGCTCGTGACACCACCGCCGAACATGTCCGAGAGCCCGCCGCCCTTGCCCTTGTGCAGGAGCACGAGGAGGACGACGAGGAAGCTGGTCAGGACCAGCAGGATCTGCAGGATGATGCGCAGTGCGTCCACGTGCTCGTACGTCCTTACTCGACTCGCGTGCCAGGCGCCGGCGGGCGCCCGGTCAAGGATAGGCGACAGGGGTGTGATCCGACGAACACGCCACCCTGCGGAAGCCACCGAGGTGCGCCAGCGCCCTCACGGGAACCGGCGCACCTCGACGGTCTGGCAGGACCGCAGACCGTTACAGGCCCACCTGGTGGGACTGGTAGCGGGCGATCTTGGCGAACTCCTCGGGGTCCAGGCTCGCGCCGCCGACCAGAGCCCCGTCGACGTCGGGCTGGCTCATGATCGACGCGACGTTGCCGGACTTGACCGAACCGCCGTAGAGGACGCGGACGCCGTCGGCGAGCTCGGCGTCGTAGAGCTCTGCCAGCTTCTGCCGGATGGCGCCGCACACCTCCTGGGCGTCCTCGGGGGTCGCGACCTCACCGGTGCCGATGGCCCACACGGGCTCGTAGGCGATGACGACCTGGGCGGCGTGCTCGCGGGAGAGGCCCGCGAGGCCTCCTTCGAGCTGCGCGAGGGTGTAGGCGACCTGCTCCCCCGCCTTGCGGACGTCGAGGCCCTCGCCCACGCAGAGGATCGGGACGATCCCCTGGCCGAAGGCCGAGGCGACCTTGGCCGCGCAGAGGGCGTCGTCCTCGCTGTGGTACTGGCGACGCTCGGAGTGCCCGACCGCGACGTAGGTGACGCCGAGCTTGGCGAGCATGACGGGAGAGATCTCCCCGGTGTACGCCCCCTCGGTGTGCGCCGAGACGTCCTGAGCACCGTAGGAGAGCTCGAGCTTGTCGGCGTCCACGAGGGTCTGGACCGAGCGCAGGTCCGTGAACGGGACCAGCACGCTGACCTCGACCGCGGAGTAGTCGTGCTTGGCGTCCTTCAGGGTCCAGGCGAGCTTCTGGACCAGATGGGTGGCCTGGTGGTGGTCCAGGTTCATCTTCCAGTTGCCGGCCATGAGCGGTGTGCGTGCCATCAGTCCTCCAGAACTGCGATGCCGGGAAGGGTCTTGCCCTCGAGCAGCTCGAGGCTCGCGCCACCGCCGGTCGAGATGTGGCCGAAGCCGGCCTCGTCGAAGCCGAGCTTGCGGACGGCGGCGGCGGAGTCGCCACCGCCGACGATCGAGAAGCCGTCGGTGTCGACCAGGGCCTGAGCCACCGCGCGGGTGCCCTCGGCGAACGCGGGGAACTCGAAGACCCCCATGGGGCCGTTCCACGCGATGGTCTTCGCGGCGAGGATCGCCTCACGGAAGAGGTCGCCCGACCGCGGGCCGATGTCCAGGCCGATCTTCCCCGCGGGGATCGCGTCGGCGTCGACCGTCTCGTGCGGCGCGTCGGCGGCGAAGGAGTCGGCGGCGATGATGTCCACCGGGAGGACGATCTCGACGCCGGACTCGGCGGCCTGGGCGAGGTAGCCCTTGACCGCCTCGACCTGGTCCTCCTCGAGCAGCGAGGAGCCGACCTCGTGACCCTGGGCCTTGAGGAAGGTGAAGACCATGCCGCCGCCGATGAGCAGCTTGTCGGCCTTGGTCAGCAGGTTCGCGATGACACCGAGCTTGTCGGAGACCTTGGACCCGCCGAGCACCACCACGTAGGGACGCTCGGGGTCCTCGACGGCCTTGCGCAGAGCCTGGACCTCGGCGAGGACGAGGGATCCGGCAGCGTGCGGGAGCCTCTGCGCGACGTCGTAGACCGAGGCCTGCTTGCGGTGCACCACGCCGAAGCCGTCCGAGACGAAGGCGTCGGCCAGGGCTGCCAGCTCGTCGGCCAGCTCGCCGCGGACGGCGTCGTCCTTCGAGGTCTCGCGTGCGTCGAAGCGGATGTTCTCGAGGAGGGCGATCTGCCCGTCCTCGAGGGCCGCGACCGTCGCCCTGGCGGAGTCGCCGACCACGTCCTGCGCGAGCGGGACCGGCTGGCCCAGGAGCTCGGAGAGCCGGGCCGCCACCGGGGCGAGGGAGTACTTGTCCTCGGGCGCACCCTTGGGGCGCCCGAGGTGGGCGGTCACGACCACACGGGCGCCCGCCTCGAGAAGGGCCGAGAGCGTGGGCAGCGCGGCGCGGATCCGGCCGTCGTCGGTGATGGTGGTGCCGTCCAGGGGGACGTTGAAGTCGGAGCGGACGAGCACGCGCTTGCCGCGCAGGTCGCCCAGGTCGTCGATGGTCTTCATGTGCCTTCCTCAGGTCTGGTCAGGGGTCAGACGCGACGACGTCCGCGTGCGCCGCAGGCCCGGAGGCTGCGGCGCACGCGGACGTCGGTCATCGAGCTGTGCTCGTCGGACGTGCCTCGCTCAGAGACGCTCACCGATGTAGGTGGTGAGCTTGACGAGGGTGTTCGAGTAGCCCCACTCGTTGTCGTACCAGGAGACGACCTTCACCTGGTCGCCGATGACCTTGGTCAGGCCGGCGTCGAAGATGCTCGAGGCCGGGTTCCCGACGATGTCGCTCGAGACGATCGGGTCCTCGGTGTAGACGAGGATGCCCTTGAGCGCCTCGGTCTCGGCAGCGGCCTTGATCGCCGCGTTGACCTCGGCGACCGTGACCTCACGGGAAGCCGTGAAGGTCAGGTCCGTCGCCGAACCGGTCGGGGTCGGGACGCGCATGGCGTAGCCGTCGAGCTTGCCCTTGAGCTGCGGGAGCACGAGGGACACGGCCTTGGCGGCACCCGTCGAGGTCGGGACCATGTTGATGGCCGCTGCGCGCGCACGGCGCAGGTCCTTGTGCGGGCCGTCCTGCAGGTTCTGGTCGGCCGTGTACGCGTGGATGGTCGTCATGAGACCGCGGACGATGCCGAACTCGTCGTCCAGGACCTTGGCCATCGGGGCGAGGCAGTTGGTCGTGCACGAGGCGTTCGAGACCACGTTGTGGTTCTGGGCGTCGTACGAGGTGTGGTTCACACCGACGACGAAGTCGGCGTCCACGTTGCTGCCGGGGGCCGAGATGATGACCTTCTTCGCGCCGGCCTCGATGTGCGCCTTGGCCTTGGTGCCGTCGGTGAAGAAGCCCGTGGACTCGATGACCACGTCGGCGCCCAGCTCGCCCCAGGGGAGCTTGGCGGGGTCGCGCTCGGCGAGGGCCTTGAAGGTCGAGGACCCGACGGTGAGGGTGTCCTCGGTGTAGGAGACGTCCTGCGACAGGACCCCCATCACCGAGTCGTACTTGAGCAGGTGCGCGAGGGTCTTGGTGTCCGTCAGGTCGTTGACACCGACGATCTCGATGTCAGCGCCCGACTCAACAACAGCGCGGAAGAAGTTACGTCCGATACGGCCGAAGCCGTTAATACCGACGCGGATGGTCACAATGCCTCCTCGTGGCGCGCCGGTATCGCCGACACGCTCATGTGGTCACTTGACGTTGCGTACGGCGCTGTACGCGCCTGGTCGGACCGCAACTTCTCGATCCCCAGATATGACCCAGGTTACACGCCTGACACATGCCGCGCAGGGACGTCCGTCCCGGACGACGAGGTCCTCAGACGTCGAGCATGTCGGCCGTCAGGCCGGCCTCGGTGTCCGGGATGCCGAGCTCCTGCGCCCGCTTGTCGGCGGTGGCCAGCAGCCGTCGGATCCGCCCCGCGACGGCGTCCTTGGTGAGGGGCGGGACGGCGAGCTGGCCGAGCTCCTCGAGCGAGGCCTGCTTGTGGGCGAGCCTGAGCTCTCCCGCCTCGCGCAGGTGCTCGGGAAGGTCCTCGCCGAGGATCTCGAAGGCCCGCTCGACCCGCGCGCCGGCCGCCACCGCCGCCCGCGCCGAACGGCGGAGGTTCGCGTCGTCGAAGTTCGCGAGCCGGTTGGCGGTCCCGCGGACCTCGCGCCGCATCCGGCGCTCCTCCCAGACCATGACGGCGTCGTGCGCGCCGAGCCTCGTGAGCATCGCGCCGATAGCGTCGCCGTCACGGATCACCACGCGGTCCACGCCGCGGACCTCGCGGGCCTTGGCCGCGATGCCGAGCCGCCGGGCGGCGCCGACCAGGG
>NZ_JALPKN010000610.1 GCF_023630195.1 Actinotalea sp. C106
CGGGGGAGCGCCGGGTCGCGCCCCCCGGCCCCCCAGGGGACGCCGGGGGGGCTGGTGGCCTCGCCCCGGGGCGGCCCCGGGCCGAGGGGGCGGTGGGCCTGGTCTTCCAACGGCCCGAGCACCAGCTCCTCGGACGCACCGTCGCCCGTGATCTCGCCGTGGGGCTGCTGCCGCGGGACCGTCGACGTGGGCGGGCCCTGCGGGGCCCTGCCCTCGACGAGGAGGTCTCCCGCACGGTGCAGCCCTGGCTCGACCGACTCGGGCTCACGGAGCTGGCCGAGGCCGACCCGTTCCGTCTCTCGGGGGGGCAGCAGCGCCGGCTGTCCGTCGGCTCGGTCGCGCTGCTGGGCCGGCCCGTGCTGCTGCTCGACGAGCCCACCTTCGGGCTCGACGCCGTCCAGACCGACGTCGTGGCCGCCCTGGTCGACGAGCTCGCCGCCGAGGGGACGGCCATCGGGCTCGCCACCCACGACCTCGACCTGGCCCGCGAGCTCGCCGATCACGTCGTCGTCCTGCGCGCGTGTGCCGTGCTCGCCCAGGGAGGCCGCGAGCTCCTCGAGGACACCGCCCTGCTGCAGGCCGCCGGGCTCGAGGCCCCGGAGCCCGGCGCCCCAGCACTCGGGGTGTCGCCCCTCGCGGCCGGCGCCCGCACCCCGGAGGT
>NZ_JALPKN010000611.1 GCF_023630195.1 Actinotalea sp. C106
GGGGTCGGGGTGGTCGGCGCGGGCCGGGTCGGATCGGTCCTGGGCAGCGCGCTGCGCCAGGCGGGCCACGTCGTCGTGGGCGCGAGCGGCATCTCGGCGGCGAGCCGCGACCGGATCGAGACGATGCTGCCGGGGGTCCCGGCCCTCGAGGTCCCTGCCGTGGTCGAGCGGGCCGAGCTCGTCCTGCTCACCGTGCCCGACGACGCCCTGGCGGACCTGGTCTCGGGACTCGCACGGCTCGGCGCGTGGCAGCCCGGGCAGATCGTGGTGCACACCGCGGGGGCCTTGGGCACCGGGGTGCTGGCCCCGGCCCGGGCCGCCGGGGCCATCCCGCTGGCGATCCACCCCGCGATGACCTTCAGCGGCACCTCCCTCGACCTGAGCCGCCTGGTCGGCTGCAGCTTCGCGGTGACCGGGCCCGGCCCCGTGCTGCCCATCGGTCAGGCCCTCGTGGTCGAGATCGGGGGCGAGCCCGTCCTCGTCGGCGAGGAGGCCCGCCCCCTTTACCACGCGGCCCTCGCCCACGGCGCCAACCATCTGGTGGTCCTCGTGGCCCAGGCCGCCCAGGCCCTCGCGGCGGCCGGGGTCGAGCAGCCCGACCGGGTGCTGGGCCCGTTGCTCTCCGCGGCCCTCGACAGCGCCGTGCGCACTGCCGCGAC
>NZ_JALPKN010000612.1 GCF_023630195.1 Actinotalea sp. C106
ACCAAGCCCTTCCGCCTGGCCGAGCTGCTCGCGCGGGTGCCGACGGTCGCCGCGGCGTGGGACCGGGCCGGTCTGGCCTGGTACCGCTCGCCGCAGATCACGTGGCGCCCCGCGACACCGACCGTCACGTCGTGAGGGGGGCCTGCCCGCCGCACGCGCCGAGCTCCTCCGTGCCGGTGCGCATCACGACCCGCCAGCCCCAGTGCTCGCCGAATCCCTCGACGAGGTTCGCCGAGACCGGCAGCACGACCTTGCGGGCGTCGCGGTCGAGGGTCGGCAACGGCATGGTCTCGCCGTCGAGAGCGGAGCCGGGCACGCTCGAGGCCCGCAGCTCGACGGCGCCTGCCTGGACCAGGTGCTCGACCGCGACGGTGGGGCCGTCGGCCGGGTCGAGCGGGGTCAGCTCGAGGCGCAGGGTCACCTCCTCGGCGGGGAGTCGGCCCGACCACTGCCAGCTGACGTCGACGACCTGAGCGGCCTCCGGCGCCGCGGCGCGTTCCCACCCCCAGAGACTGGTGGTCCGGTGGTGCTCCACGAGAGTCACCCCGCCCGCGAGCAGGGCGGTCCGGTCGGCGGCGTAGGGAGCGCCCGTCGTGCACTCGGCGGCGAAGCTCTCGCTGCTCACGCGCTCGCCGGCCGGGCCGCAGGCGACCGCGAC
>NZ_JALPKN010000613.1 GCF_023630195.1 Actinotalea sp. C106
CGGGTGCTCGAGCGGGTGCCCGTGCGCGGCGGTGTAGGCCCCGACCGCGGCGGCCATGGCCCGCTCCCGGAGGGCCTCCCGCGGCGTTCCGTCGGTGTCGGCGAGCTCGACGAGCCGCAGGTGCACCTCGTCGCGGGAACCTCGGGGGTCGTTCACGGGCCGAGGCTAGGCCGTCGTCGCCCGCGGTCCTGGCCGGGACCGGGCCGGGTGTGGAAGGCACCGACCGGACCCGGGCTGTGCACAGGACGGTGGGGGTCGACTACCCGTCGGACAGCACGACAGCCAGCAGGCCAGGCCCGACGTGCGCACCGAGCACCGCACTGACCTCGGCCACGTGCACCGTGCCAGCGGCTGTGCCGCACAAGTCCCGCAGCCTCTCGACGGTCGCCGCGGCGAGATCAGGCTGACCGAGGTGGTGGACCGCGACGTCGCACCGGCCTCGACGGACGACCTCGGCCGCGGAGATCTCGACGATCCGGTCTCGGGCCCGCCCGGCGGTGCGAGCCTTCTCGACCACCTCGATCCGGCCATCCTCGACCCCGAGCACGGGTCGCAGCCCGAGCACGGTGCCGAGCGCGGCTGCCATCGGGCCCAGGCGCCCGCCGCGGCGCAGGTGGTCGAGAGAGTCGACCGCGAAGAGCACACGGCTCGTCG
>NZ_JALPKN010000614.1 GCF_023630195.1 Actinotalea sp. C106
CCCCTCGACCGCGACGACGCGCCCCCCGCCGCCGACCCGGTGGGCCAGGGGCACCGTCAGCAGGCCGGCTCCCGCGTAGAGGTCGACCACGGTCGCCCCGTCGCGGTCCCCGACCGCGTCGAGGACGGCCTCAGCGAGGACCACGGGGGCCTCGCGGTGGACCTGCCAGAACCCTCCGGCGGCGACGCGCCAGGTCAGCGTCCGGTCGTCCAGGACGGCGCGCTCCCGGACGGCAGCCCGTGCATTGGGGCGCAGGTCGGGGCCGCGGTCGGTCCAGGCGGCACCGTCGACGAGCACGAGGGGCTGGTCCCCGCCCACCGGGGCGACCGCCGTGATCCTCGCCCCGGCAGGCCACCGTCGGTCGAAGAGCCCCAGCGC
Organism: Actinotalea sp. C106; assembly: GCF_023630195.1. Taxonomy (GTDB): domain Bacteria; phylum Actinomycetota; class Actinomycetes; order Actinomycetales; family Cellulomonadaceae; genus Actinotalea. The sequence continues at coordinate 379 of NZ_JALPKN010000614.1, forward strand.
GCCGATCTGCTCGACGGCCAGCGGCATCGCGTCCAGGGCGAGGACCTCGTGGGACCGGACGCGGTGCATCCCCGCCCGCCCCTCGGCGTCAGCCACCAGGTCGATCCTGGTCCGCCAGGCGAGGCCGGCACGCGCCTCCTCGGTGGGGCAGGCCTCGACCTCGAGACCGGGGGCCGGGACCCTGGCCAGCCGCTCGAGCTGCTCGGCGACCACAGCGGCCTTCCAGCGCCGCTGGGCGGCCAGGGCGACGTGGGCGAGCTCCCCGCCGCC
>NZ_JALPKN010000615.1 GCF_023630195.1 Actinotalea sp. C106
CTCGCCGGCCTCGCCGGCTCGCCGGCTGCCGCTGAGCAGGCGCTGCGCGCGGCCGGGGTCGACCCCGGGGACCGCGGCGAACGTCTGGGCATCGAGGCCTTCGCCCGGGTCGCCGAGCACCTGCCCACCCGTGCAAGAGTGGACCGGTGACCACCTCGACCACGGCCCGCGAGGTGCGCGTCCGCGCACCCGGCAAGATCAACCTCGCCCTCGCCGTCGGGCGCCGTCAGGAGGACGGGTACCACCCCCTCGCGACGGTCTTCCAGGCCGTCTCGGCCTACGAGCAGGTCACGGCACGCGAGGCCGAGACGCCCTCCCTGAGCGTCTCGGGGGAGCAGGCGGACCTGGTCCCCACCGACGCGAGCAACCTCGCCCTGCGCGCCGCCCACCTCCTGGCCGAGGCCACCGGTGTGGACCCTGGCGTGCACCTGCATCTCGACAAGGGGGTTCCCGTCGCCGGGGGCATGGCCGGGGGCTCGGCCGACGCCGCGGCCGCCCTGCTCGCCTGCGACGCGCTGTGGGGCACGGGCCTGTCGCGTGAGCAGCTCCACGAGCTGGCCGCCGAGCTCGGCTCGGACGGGCCCTTCGCGCTGCTGGGTCAGACCGCCGTCGGGCGCGGCCGGGGGGACCTGGTGGCGCCGCCCCTG
>NZ_JALPKN010000616.1 GCF_023630195.1 Actinotalea sp. C106
GCGAGATCTGCCGCGGCCTGCGCGACCGCGGTGGGGTCGCCGCCCGCCTGTGCGGCGGCGAGGTCGGCGGCCGCGTCGTCGCGGGCGGTGGTCGCCAGGCTCACGTCGTCCTCAGCGTCGTCGAGGGCGAGCTCCAGGGCATCGGCGTCCGAGGCGTCGGCCAGCGCCTGGGCCTGCGCGAGACGGGTCTGGGCCTCGGTCACGGCGATGCCGGTCTCGACCGCCGCGCCGGAGATCACGCCGAGCTCGGCGTAGGCCTCGTCGAGGGTCGCGACCGCGACCACGTAGGCCTCCTGGGCGGCGGTGCAGGCCGCGCTGGGCGCTGCGAGCGCCGGGGTGACGACCGTCCCGATGCTCAGGACAGCCGTTGCTGCTGCGGTGGCGATGATCCGTCGTGCACTTCTCACGATGCTCCCTGCGTGGTTGGAGACCCCCTGGGGCGCCGAAGGCCAGCATCGGAACAGGTGCGCCCCCCCGGGGACGATCTTGTCAGCGCACCGGGATGCGCGGGTGTGGTGTGACGAACATCACCTCAGAGTCCCTGCCACGCGGGCTTGGTGGCCCACGCCTCGCGGTAGTTGTCGGCACGTGGACTGGCCTGATCTGGTGGCCTGTCGCGCCCCCCAGCCGCTGCTGGTCCAGTACC
>NZ_JALPKN010000617.1 GCF_023630195.1 Actinotalea sp. C106
GGCGGCCTCCGGGGGGATCCTCGTCGCGGGGGGCGGGCTGCTGGCCCTCGGTGCCCTGGCGCTCGCGCTGGCTTGGCAGCAGGGGACCGCCCGCGGTGCGATCGCCGAGTGGGCCGGTCATCCGCCGCCGGTCACCGGTCACGGCGAGGGAGTGCTCGTCCTCGTCTCCTTGACGACGATGCTCCTCGGCGGTGCCCTGCTCGTCCGCGCCATCCTGCGCGTGAGGCCCCCCGCGACCTGAGCGGCCGGGCCGGGTCCGCTCCTTGGTGGCGCACCTCGCGAGCCCCCTCGCATGCTCGGGCCCGGTTCGCCGTGCGGGAAGGGCGCGCTCGGGAGGATGATGACGCCATGCCCACGCCGCAGCCTTCCCCCGGATCCGACCGCTCGAGCACCTCGGCGCCCACGAAGGGCTCGAGCCCGAAGCGGGCCTCGGCTCTGTGGCCCACGGTCGGGTCGGTCGCGTGCTGGGTGCTCGCGACGGCGGCCCTCTTCGGCACCTCGCTCATGGCGGGGGACGCCACCGTCGAGGAGCAGCTGGGCGGCCCCGCGGCCCCCGGCATCGGCGCTCAGCTGCTCGGCATGGCCCTGGGCCTGATCCTCGCCCTGGGCTGCCTGCTGCTCGCCTTGGCGGCGGC
>NZ_JALPKN010000618.1 GCF_023630195.1 Actinotalea sp. C106
ACGATCCGACTTGGGGCCCTGCCCTCGTGGGGCCACACCGACGCCGGGCCGGAGGCCACCCGTGCGGCCCTGCAGCTCTCGGTCGAGCTGCTCCGCGCGGGAGAGGGGGGGCAGACGACGAGCCCCGAGGGCGCGACAGGCGAGGTGGCTGGTCCGGCCCGGTCCCAGCGTGCCACCGCGACCCACCTGTTCAACGGCATGCGCCCCTGGCACCACCGCGAGGTGGGGCCGATCGGGGAGCTGCTCGCCGCAGCCCGGCGCGGTGAGCTCGTCCTCGAGCTCATCGGCGACGGCGTGCACCTGGACCCGGCCCTGGTCCGCGAGGTCTGGGAGCTCCTCGGCCCGCAGGCCCTGGTGCTGGTGACCGACGCGATGGCGGCGGCAGGCATGCCCGACGGCACCTACCGTCTCGGCTCGCAGGAGGTCGTGGTCGCGGACGGCGCCGCGCGGCTCGCCGCCGCAGCGTCCCCTGGGCCCGCAGGGTCCGCCGAGCACCACGTGACGGCAGGGACCGGCGCGCTCGCCGGGGGCACCGCGCACCTCCTCGACGTCGTGCGCACCACGGTCGCGGGCGGGGTCGACCTCCTCGACGCCGTCACCATGGCGGCGACCGTCCCGGCCCAGGTGCTC
>NZ_JALPKN010000619.1 GCF_023630195.1 Actinotalea sp. C106
CGGCCGGTGGGCGCGGGGCCGGGCTCAGCCCCGGCCCGGTCTCCCTCGAGGTCGTCCTCGGCCTCGGGGGTGACCTCGCGACCCCCGTCCTGGTGCCGCTGCGGGGTGGCCTCCTGGTCACCGGGCCCCCGGGCTCGGGGCGCACCACGGTCCTGGAGACCCTCGCGCACGGGATCCGCGCCCGGGGCTGGGCGGTCCAGGCCGGCCCGCCGCCCGCCTCTGCGCCCCGGTCGGACACCCAGCAGGCAGGCTCTGATCTCGCCCCGCGCACGGCCTACCTCCTGGACGACCTCGACGTCGACCTCCGGACGGACCCCCGTCTCGCCGACCACCTCGCGGCGGTCCTCAGCGGACCGCGACCACCCGTGCTGCTCGCCTCGTGCCGCACGGTCAGCGCCGCGAGCGCCTTCCGGAGCCCTCTCGCGCTGCTGCGAGAGAGCTGCGTCGTGGTGCTGAGCCCGTCGAGCCCGGGCAGCGGTGAGGTCGCCGGCACGGACCTGTCCCTGGTGACGGACCCGGTGCTGGCCGACCACCCGGGCCGGGGCGCCCTCGTGCACCGTGGCCGGGCGCTGCCCCTGCAGGTGGCACGCGAGTCACCGGGCGAGGCCGCGGGGGGCGCCCGGGTCA
>NZ_JALPKN010000061.1 GCF_023630195.1 Actinotalea sp. C106
GCGAGCTGCGAGGCCCGCCGCGGCGTGCGCCGCTCCGCGACGGCCAGCCCCGGCAGGCACAGCGCGGCGACCAGGGCGGGGTGCCGGTGCATCGCGATGTGGCCCTCCCCCGGCACCTCGACCACGGGGACCGGGGCACCTGAGGCTCGCCGCACCTGCTCGGCGAGTCCTGTCAGGTACGGCGCCGGGCAGACCGGGTCGTGCTCGCCCCGGACCAGGGTGACCGGGGCGTCGACCTCGGGCAGGCGGTCCTCGAGCGGGTAGTCGAGCAGCGTCGGCAGGGTCCCGGCGTACCAGCGGGGCCCCGTGCGGAGCCAGTCGCTCAGCATGATCGAGTTCGCGGAGCACGGCTCGTGCGGGGCGTCTCGCAGCAGGCGCCAGGCCTGTCGGGTGGCCGACCGGGCGGAGGGATCTGCGACGGGGCCCACGAGGACCAGACGGTCGACGAGGTCCGGGCGGCGGAGGGCCAGCTCGGTGGTTACCTGGCACCCCATCGAGTGGCCGAGCAGGACCACGGGTCCGCGGGTCGGGACGTCGAGCTCCTCGAGCACCACGGCGAGGAGCCTCGCGTGGTCCTCGACCGCGAAGAGCCGGGAGGGTCGTGGGCTGCGGCCGAAGCCCGGCAGGTCCGGGGCCAGCACCCGCACCGACTCCGCGGCCAGGACGCGGGCCAACGGCCCGAAGTACCGGTGCGAGACGCCGATCCCGTGCACCAGCACCACGGTGGTCCCCGCGGACCCCCGCGCCGCGTCCCACTCCTCGACGACCACGGCGTGGTCCCCGGCGCGCACCGTGCGGGTCGAGGAGGGCATGGGGGAAACCTACGGGCCGCCGGGCCTCACAGCAGTGCGAGCCGGGCGGTCCCGCGGGAGCGGCGGCTGCGGGACCCCGATGCCCAGCACCGTCGGCACCCGCGCCTCGATCCCCGCCACGAGCCCCGGGATCTGCTCGGCGGGCGCGGGGCGGGCCAGGCCGAAGCCCTGCGCGGCGAAGCAGCGCATCTCAGCCAGGGCGAGCAGGGTCGCGTCGTCCTCGACCCCCTCCGCCACCACGCTCAACCCGAGGTGCCGGGCGAGCTCGATCGTGGAACGGACGATCGCGGCGCTCGCCACGTCGTCCACGACGCCCATGACGAAGGACCGGTCGATCTTGAGCCGTCGCAGCGGCAGGCGCTGGAGGTAGGCCAGCGAGCTGTGCCCGGTCCCGTAGTCGTCCACCGACAGGGCGACCCCGAGGCGGTCGAGGTCGGTGAGGACCTCGAGCGAGCGGACCGGGTCGACCATCGACATGGTCTCGGTGATCTCGAGCTCGAGGCAGCTGGCAGGGAGGTGATGGCGCCCGAGGGCTCCCCGCACCGCGGCGACGAACCCGGGGTCCAGGAGGTTGCGGACCGACAGGTTCACCGCGACGGTCAGGTTGATGCCGTCCTCGCGCCACGCCGCGCACTGGGCGAGGCTGCGGTCCAGGACGTAGAGCGTCAGCAGGCGGATGAGGCCCGTGCGCTCGGCCGCAGGCACGAAGGCCACCGGCGGGATGGTCCCGTGCACCGGGTGCTGCCAGCGCACGAGCGCCTCGACGCCGAGCACCCGCCCGGTGAGGACCTCGACCTGGGGCTGGTAGTGCACCACCACGTCCCCCGCCGCGAGCGCCTGCTCGAGCTCGGCCATCAGCTGGGGCGCGTGCGTCCAGGCGGCGTCCATCCGCTGGGCGTAGCGCGCGATGCGCTCGGGACGCTCCGCCGCGGCCGACAATGCCGTGTCCACCCGCTGGTGGAGCTCCTCGGCGCTGGCCCCGTCGGCGGGCCCCAGGGCGATGCCGATCGTCACGTCGACCGAGACCGTCACCTCGGCGACCGCGAACGGGGTCGCGAAGGCTGCACGGATCTCCCCCGCGAACCGGTCCGCCTCGGCCTCGGCGGACAACCTCGGCACCACGATGCCGAAGGCGCCACCGGTGACCCGGCCCACCGTGCCACGGTCCCCGACGACCTCCTCGAGGCGACGGGCCACAGCCCGCAGGATCTCGTCCCCCGACCGCGCACCCAAGGTCTCGTTGATCTCCGCGAACCGGTCCAGGGAGACCGCGAGCAGGGCGACCGGGACAGGCGGCGGACCCGCGAGGAGCCCTGCGACCCGCTCGGAGACCCGCCGGGGGTTCTCGACACCCGTGACGAAGTCCGTGTCGGCGAGCATCTCGAGGTCGGCGGCCTGCTCGCGCAGCCGACGGACCAGGCCGATCGTCCGCAGGGCCACGAGTCCCACGATGATCACCGCCGCGACCCCGACCTCGACGATGTGCTCGGGCAGGCCCAGGGCGTTCTCGGTGAGGAGGGTCAGCGGGAGCAGGAGCACCGCGAGGGCCAGCAGGAGCATGCGGTTGGTCCCGCCGTGCCGGTCGGCCCCCGAGACCTCCATCCGCGCGCCCATCGAGGGGTGCAGCGCGGCCGCGCCCCACAGCAGGTACGCGGTGATCCAGCCGGCGTCGAGCCACAAGGCGTTGGTCTCGATCACCGGTACGTAGGCGGTGGCCTGGAAGAGCAGGTCCGCCGCCAGCACCAGGAGGAAGGCCCAGCCCAGCAGCCGCAGCGCCTTGGTACGGACCAGGGTGCTCGCCCCCATGTGCACGAGCTGGGTGATGAGGACCACGTCACCGACCGGGTAGGCGATCCCCACCAGGCGGGTCAGCAGGTCCCCCGCGGCATCGGTCCAGGTGGGCTGGATGAACACCACCCACAGCACGAGGGTCAGGCCCGTCCCGACGATCAGCGCGTCCACCACGGCCGCGAGGTTGCGCCCCGCCAGCGCTCGGCGGGAGAGGTAGAACAGCCCGGCCGCGAGCAGGGGGTAGCCCGCGAGGTAGAAGCCGTCCGCCGCCGACGGGAACGGGTCGACGTCCAGGACGTGGTCGAAGACCGTCCACAGCACGTCGCCGAGCACCCACGCGGCGACCCCCGCCGCCATGAGGTACCAGGCCAGGGGTCGGCACGGCCGGTGCATCCGGACGCCCACCAGCGTAGCGACGACGGCGCTCGCACCGAGGGCCACGTACAGCAGGTCGCGCGTGAGCCCTCCGGGCAGGGCGAGCTCTACGGACATGGCGAGGACGCCGAGGCCGAGGTACCAGAGCCACACGCGGCTCCCTGGAGAGGTCACCCCCTGACTATCGGCACCGGGGCGCCCGACCTGAGGCCCGAGATGTCTCCGGCGGGCGTCCTGCCGGACGAGCGGTCAGGATGAGGCGGTGCCCGTCATCCTCACCGTCCTCGGATCCCTCCTGGTGCTGGTCACCCTGCGCGACGTCTTCCACACCCTGTGGCGGCCCGCGGGCTCGGGGGCGGTGGGCGCACTGATCATGCACGCCGTGTGGTGGGTCGGCGACCGTCCCGCGCTCCGGGGGGTGCTGCGGCCCGTGATCGGGCCGGCGGCGATGCTCGCGGTGATCCTCGCGTGGACGGTCCTGGTCACCGTCGGCTGGGCGCTGATCTACCTGCCGGCCGTACCCGACGGTTTCGTGCACGGGTCGGGCGTCGACCCCGTCGAGCGCGGCCTGTGGGCCGAGGCCCTCTACCTGTCCCTGGTCACCCTCGCCACCCTCGGCTACGGCGACGTCGTGCCCGACACGGGGTGGTTGCTGCTCGCGGCACCCCTGCAGGCCCTCATCGGGTTCGCGCTCCTCACCGCCGCCGTCGCGTGGATCGGTCAGGTGCACCCGGCGGTCACCCGACGACGGGCCCTGGCGGCACGGGCGCACGCCCTCGGGGCAGCGGGCCTCTCGAGCCAGGACGAGCCCCCGGCCTCGGTGATCGAAGCCGTGGCCGCCGACGTCGCGGTCGCGCGGATCGACCTCGAGCAGTACGACGAGAGCTACTACTTCCACGACACGTCGGCCCAGGCCTCGCTGGCCGACTCCCTGGGCCTGCTGGACACGCTCGCCGCCCGGGCCCAGGACGACGCGGACGGCGAGCGCCGGTGGGCCGGACGCGTCCTCACCGCCGCTCTCGACGGGCTCGCCGAGGTCCTCGACGACCAGTTCCTGCACGCAGGCGGTGACCGGAGCACGGTCTTCGAGGCCTACCGGCACGAGCGCGGACGGGCTGCGTCGAGCTGAGGCGGTGGCGTCGGCGCGCTCGCGCGCCGGGGCCCGGGCCCACGACGTCAGTGCCGGCGGTGCACCTTCATCCGCGGGGGCCTGCCGTCGGGGTCGAGGACCGTGCGGTACATCGGCGAGGCGAGCCACCGACGCCACCGGGGCGGGTACTCCAGCGGGTGCCGACGCAGGCGCCCCGGAGGGCGCGGGCCACGGCGCCCACCCTCGTACCAGGCGTCAAGGGCCTCGGCACTCCCTCGGAGTGCGGCGAGGGCCTCCGCCGGGTCGACCAGCCCCTCGTCGTCGGGCCGGTCCAGGTGCTCGCGCCACAGCTCGAGGCGCAGGTCCCGGGCGAAGGTCCGGGCACCGTCGCCGAGGCCGGCAGGGTCCCGGGGCTCACGGGGGTCCCTCCGGTCGTCCAGGACAGCCGCGGTGAGCTCGGAGTCGTGCGTCCAGGAACGTCGGTTGAAGTTGTCGCTGCCGACCGTGGCCCACACGTCGTCCACGACGCAGATCTTGGCGTGCACGTAGACGGGCTCGCCGTCGTGGTTCTCCACGTCCAGGACCAGCACACGGTCCCCACCCGCCTCGTGCACCATCTCCAGGGCCTGGGCGTGCCCGAGCCGCACGGCGGGCAGGCTGAGGCGGCTGTCCTGATCGGGGTAGCGGGGGACGACGACCACGAGGTGCAGCTCGGGCTCACGGCGCAGGGCGTCGGCGAACACCCGCGCGACGTCCGAGGACCACAGGTACTGGTCCTCGATGTAGACCAGCCGCCGCGCCCGACGCATCGCCTTGGCGTAACCACGGGCCGCGCTGCGCTCCCCGTCCGGGGCGAAGGGGTACCCGGGCCACCGGTTGGGGTACGTGCGCAGCAGCTGCACCGCGCAGGTGCCCTGCTCTGACGGGGCCGGGCGCGCCTCCGGCAGGGTGCTCGGGTCACGGTCGAGCCGACGCACCATGTCGGGGATCACGTGCCAGGGCAGCCGCGAGAGCGCCGCCGGGTCGCGCCACCGCTCGCGGAACACCTCCTCCACCTCGCGCACCGCGGGGCCACGGATCTCGACCTGGACGTCGTGCCAGGCGGGGCTCGAGCCGTACCAGCGGGCGAAGGGCTGCCGTTGGGGGTCCCCCCCGTGCTCGGCGTCGTCGCGGCGGCTGTGGGCCAGGTCGATCCCGCCGAGGAAGGCGACGTCGTCCTCACGCCGGCCCCCGTGGCGGACGACGACGAACTTCTGGTGGTGGCTGCCCAGAGGCCGCACCCGCTGGTCCAGCAGGACCTCGCCGCCGAGCTCGTTGACGCCCTGGGAGAGGTTGCGGTTCTGCTCCCCCGAGAAGCGCAGCCGGTCCAGGTGCGACCGCCAGAGCAGGCCCTTGACCGAGGCCCCGCGGCGCACCGCCCCCGCGAGCAGCTCCGCGACGGTCGGGCCCTCGTCACGGACCCGCTGGTCGGGGTCGCCCCGCCAGTCGGCGAACAGGACGAGGTCTCTCTCACCGACCCGCTCCAGGACGTCGGCCAGCACCGGGAAGTAGGTCCGACCGTGGACGAGGGCACGTACCGCGTTGCCCTCGGTCCAGGGCAGCAGGGTCGTCGCGGAGTTGCCCCGCTCGGCGGCCGTCAGGAACCAGGGATGGTCGACCTCGTCGGCAGGTGCCTTGCGAACGGGGAAGGCAGCGGGCGAGGCGAGGCGCAGTCCGTCGCGCCGCAGGGGGATGCGCACACGGCCAATTTCTCACATGTCGGGCACCCGGCGGCGCCCGTCCGTGCTGAGCTGCCCAGAGATACGCCTTGTTTACACCATCGTCACCTGCTGCGGATGCGCCATCCAGGTGAGGCCCACATAGTGGAGGAGGCCCTCAGCACCACCGCGCAGGGTCACCAGCCCCCATCGTCGCGGGCCCAACCCCGATCCACCTGGAGGCGCGATGGCCATCGGCACGCTCCGAACACCGACGAGGACCGCTCCCCCCTCTCAGCTCCTGCGGCGCCCGCGCGTCACGGGGCCCTCGATGCCTCCTGCCGCCCAGCGCCGGGAGAGCCACAGCGTGAACACCCGGGCCTGGCAGGGCCGGTACGTCCACACCCTCGCCGTCGTCGACGCCGTCATCGTCTCGGTCGCGATGCTGATGGCCTACCTCCTGCGGTTCGACCAGACGCCCGGGGTGCTGCCCGTGGTCACCGGTGCGTTCGCGCCGTCCTACCTTGCCGTGTCGGCCGTGCTCGCCGTGGCGTGGTTCGCGGCCCTCGAGCTGGCCCGCAGCCGAGACCACCGCGAGATCGGCTCGGGGCCCACCGAGTACGCCCGCGTGTTCCGTGCCTCGTGGCAGCTCTTCGCCCTGGTCGCCGTCGTGGCCTTCCTGCTCGGCCTGGAGATGGCCCGCGGCTACCTCGCGATCGCCTTCCCGCTCGGGGTCGTCCTGCTGCTCCTCGGGCGGCTCGGCGCGCGCCAGTGGCTCGTGCGCCAGCGTCAGCGTGGCGAGTGCATGCACCAGGTCCTCGTCGTCGGCGAGCCGCCGAAGGCGGCCGACCTCATCCGCGAGCTCAGCAAGAACCCGGCGACCGGGCAGCGCGTCGTCGGGGTCTGCGTGCCGCAGAGCGCACCGATGGTCGACGAGGTCGCCGGGATCCCCGTCCTGTCCGGCATGGGCGGGGTCGTGGACGCGGCCGAGCGCTCCGGGGCCGACACCGTCGCGGTGACCGGCTCGGAGGTCATCACCTCGCGGGCCGTCAAGCAGCTCGGCTGGGACCTCGAGGGCAGCGGGATCGACCTGGTCCTCGCCCCGGGCGTCGCGGACGTCGCCGGTCCCCGGGTGCAGACGAGCCTGGTCAACGGCACCGCTCTGGTGCACCTGGACGAGCCGCAGTTCACCGGGGGCAAGTACCTGGTGAAGTCGGTCGCGGACTGGATCGCGGCACTCCTCATCACGATCGTCCTCTCCCCCGTCCTCGCCGCCCTCGCCGCGGTCGTCGCCCTGACGAGCCCCGGGCCCGTCTTCTACAAGCAGGAGCGGGTCGGCCTCCACGGGAACACGTTCCGGATGTGGAAGTTCCGGTCGATGCGCGTCGGGGCGGACGCGATGCGTGAGGAGCTCCAGCACCTCGACGAGGGCAACGGGGCCCTGTTCAAGGTCAAGGACGACCCCCGGGTCACCTCGGTCGGCCGCGTGCTGCGCCGCTACTCCCTCGACGAGCTGCCGCAGCTGTTCAACGTGCTCCGCGGCGAGATGAGCCTGGTCGGCCCTCGCCCGAACCTCCCCGACGAGGTCAGCACCTACGAGAACCACGTGCACCGCAGGCTCTACGTCAAGCCCGGGATCACGGGCTTGTGGCAGGTCAGCGGACGTTCCGAGCTCTCCTGGGACGAGTCGGTCCGCCTGGACCTGTACTACGCGGAGAACTGGACGCCTTTCGGCGACCTGCTGATCCTGCTGCGGACCATCAAGGTCATCGTCATGCCCCACGGCGCCTACTGACCCGACCCGGTCCCACGCCACGAGAGGCCCCCGACACACGCCGTGCCGGGGGCCTCTCGCCGTCCCACCCCACCCCGGCCTCGTGTCAGAACCTCAGGTACCCCCAGGTACGCCAGGTTCTGACACGAGACGGACGCGATCTCGTGTCAGAGGCTCAGGTACCTCCAGGTACCTGAGCCTCTGACACGAGTGGGCGGGAAGGGTCAGGGGGTGAGGCGGAGGGCGGCGCGGAGGTCGACGAGCTGGGCCTGCCAACGGTTCTCCTGCGCACGCAGCGCCGACTCCTGGACCGAAGGGACGTCGTCGAGGGCCGCGCGGATCTCCGTGGCGATCGACGCGGCGTCGTTGGACGCGTGGTGGGCGTGCGGGAACACCTCCCGCAGCGAGGGCCAGTCCGAGACCACGAGCGGACGGCGGGCGTAGACCGCCTCGTACGCGCTGCGCATGATCGACGTCGGCTCGGTGGTCAACGAGACCAGGACGTCGGCGCGGGACACCTCGTCGAGGTAGTCCCGCGGGCCGAGGAACCCGACGAACTCGACGTTCTCCGGGGCGCCCTCCGCGAGCCCCGCAGGCCGCCGGTTCAGGTCACCGGTGATCGCGACGTCGACCTCGGGCAGCGCGCGAGCCGCCTCGACGACCTCGTGCACCGGCTCGTCGCCCGAGAAGACGCCGACGAAGAGCACCCGGGGACGCGCACCACGCTCGGGGGGACCGAGCTGCCACGCCGGCGGAGCCTCGTGCACGACCAGGCCGCGCGCCCCCCAGGACTCGACCATCTCGACGTAGTGGTCGACCGTCACCATGACCCCGGCGGACCGGCGCGCCAGCCAGCGCGTCACCCCGAGGAGCCGCTTGCTCACCACGTTGCCCTTGACGCCGAAGGAGCTCGGGTGGCTGTCGAGCAGGAAGCGTGACCCGGTGGCAGCCGCGTACGCGGCGACCACCAGCCCCGGGAAGACCGGCGGGTTGGTCACGATCACCGTGCGCGGCCGCAGCCGCACCAGGGCCATCGAGGTCGCCGCGATGCTCAGCAGGTGGCGCAGCGGGACCAGAGGACGACGGGTCAGGGCAGGGAAGAAGATGTGGACCGGGCTGCCTCCGAGGGCCTCGGCGATCTCGGTCGCGCGCCCGGCGTGGCGCTGCCAGGTGACGTGGACGACGGGTGGTCGGTGCGTAGAAGGCATCTTGGCATCGTCGCAGCGCACGGCTCCGCCCACCATGTGGGAAGCGACAAAACCGGCTTTTGGGTCGAGATCACCCTGGGGAGGCAAAGGCCGTGTGAACGTCGTGTTTCCCAGTTGCCGCCCCCTGCCACCCGGGCGAGGCTGGACCAATGCCGACCACTGACGCCACACCCGCGCCCGAGTCCTCGGCACCTCATGTCCCCGCCTTCGTCGCGACCACGGGCGGCCATCTGGTCCAGCTGTACCTCATGGCCCCCGTGCTGGAGCCTGACCGCCACGAGGACGCGCTGTGGATCACCCACCGCACCCCCCAGAGCGAGAGCATGCTCGAGGGACGCAACGTGGCATACATCCCGCCGATCCACGCCCGCCAGTGGCACACGGTCCTGGGTCGCACGCCCCAGGTCCTCGCGGCGATGCGACGTCACCACGTCGACACGGTCTACAGCACCGGCGCCGCGCTGGCCCTCGCGGCCCTCCCGGCGGCCCGCCTGGTCGGTGCCCGCCCGCGCTACATCGAGAGCCTCGCGCGCTCGGACCAGCCGTCACTCGCGGGCAGGGTGCTCGAGCGGGTCCCGTGGGTCCCCGTCTTCACCCAGTATCCCGAGAACGCCACGGGACGCTGGCAGTACGACCGCAGCCTCCTGGACTCCTTCGAGGTGGAGGACGGCGGCACCCCTCGCCCCCCCGGCCGGGTGTTCGTCACCCTCGGGACGACGCGCCCCTGGCAGTTCCGTCGCCTGGTCGAGCGGATGCTCGCGATCCTCCCGCCGGAGACCGAGGTCGTCTGGCAGACCGGGGTGACCGACGTCTCCGACCTGCCGATCGACGCCCGCCCGATGCTCTCGGACGAGGAGTTCCGCGCCGAGATCGCCCGGGCCGACGTCGTCGTCACGCACTCGGGCTGCGGCACCTTCATGCGCTGCCTCGAGGCGGGACGGATCCCGATCATGGTCCCGCGCCGCGCGGCGCACCAGGAGCACGTGGACGACCACCAGGAGCAGATCGCCACCGTCGCGGACCGCCGCGGCCTGGCGATCATGCGCGAGGTCGACGACCTCAGCCTCGAGGACCTGCTCCTCGCCACGGGCGTCCGCGCCCGTCCCGCCGACCTGACCGCCCGTCGCCACCACGAGGAGGCTCGATGACCTACACACCGGACGCCCCCGCCACCGACCTGACCACGCCCGTCACGCCCGGTAGCCCTGACACCCCGGCGATGCCCGAGATGCCGCGCAACTGGACCGTCGCGCACGACTTCTGCTTCGACTTCGGCGGCGCCGAGCGCGTGTCCGCGCTGCTCAGCCAGGAGGTCGCCGGGGACGGCCCGCTCATCTCCCTGGGCGGCGACGCCACGATGTTCGAGGACGCGGGCATCGACGAGATCACGATCCGCCACCCGCGGACCTTCCGCGAGGGCTCCTACCGTCAGGCGAGCCTGGCGATGCCCCTGCTGTCCAGGGCCACGGCCCCGGTCGAGGGCAACCTGCTGGCGTCCTCCTACGCCTTCTCCCACCACGTGCGGGCCACCGGCAAGAAGGTCGTGTACTGCCACACCCCGCTGCGCCAGGTGTGGAGCGGGGCCGAGATGTACAGCAGCTCGCTCCCGGCACCGCTGCGCGGGGCGGCCAACGGGGCGATGGGGGTGCTGCGCGCGATGGACCGCCGCGCCGCCCAGGAAGCCTCGGCCTACGTCGCCAACAGCCACGCCGTCGCGCAGCGCGTCGAGCAGTTCTACGGCATCGAGCCCGCCGCCGTGGCCCACCCGCCGTACGACCCGCAGTTCCACCCGCGGGACATCCCTCGCGAGGACACCTACGTGTGGGTCGGGCGGATCGTCGAGCCGTACAAGCGGGTCGAGCCGCTCATCGAGTCCTTCCGCGACCACCCCGAGCGGCGCCTGATCATCATCGGGGACGGGCGCGACGCCGCACGGCTGCGCGCCACCGCCCCGCCGAACGTCAGCTTCGTCGGGCCGCGGTCCACCGCGGAGATCGCCGAGGCCTACTGCTCGGCGAGGGCGGTGCTGTTCCCCAGCGAGGACGACTTCGGCCTGGTCCCCGTCGAGGCCATGGCCTGCGGGACGCCTGTGGTCGCCCTGGGCCGCGGTGGCGCCCTCGAGACCGTCGTCGAGGGCGAGACCGGTGTGCTCTTCCCCGAGCCCACCCCCACGCACATCTCCGCTGCCCTGGACAGGTTCGAGGAGGCCACCTGGGACGAGGAGGCCATCAGCCGCTACGCCCGGACCACCTTCAGCCGAGAGACCTTCGTCCGCGTCATGCGTCAGGTGCTGCACGCGGCATGAGCGACGAGACCACCCTGCCCAGCGTCTCGGTCGTCGTCCCGACCTACCGCCGGCGGGACAACCTGACCGAGGTCGTGCTGCCCCTGCTCGAGGACCCCTCCCTGCTCGAGCTCCTCGTGGTGGTGGACGGCTGCGAGGACGGGTCCCTCGAGCTGCTCGAACAGCTCGCCGAGACCCACCCCCGGCTGCGTCCGATCTGGACCGAGAACAGCGGGGGCGCCGCCGCGCGGCAGACCGGCATCGACGCCGCCGTCGGCGAGGTCCTCCTCCTGCTGGACGACGACGTGGTCGCAGCGCCGGGCCTGGTCACCGGGCACGCCCGGCGGCACCAGGAGGCCGACGACCTCGTGGTGCTCGGCTACATGCCGACCCGCCCCCCCGAGCCGGGTGCGCGCGGGCGGTTCGCCACGCATCTGTACGCCCAGGAGTACGAGTCGGTCTGCCAGACCTACGAGGCCGACCCGACGACCGTCCTCCTGCGGCTGTGGGGCGGCAACGTCTCGGTCCGCCGCGAGCACCTGGTCGCCGTGCCGTACCACTCGGGTCCCTTCGCCCGGAGCAACCACTCCGACCGCGACTTCGGCCTGCGGCTCAAGGCCGCGGGCCTGCGCGGCGTCTTCGACAGGTCGTTGCTCTCGAGCCACGAGCACGTCCGCCCGCTCGAGGCGTTCTTGCGCGACGCCCGCCGTCAGGGGGCCGGGCGTGCCCTCGTGCACGTCGAGCACGCCGAGCTGCTCGGCCCGCTCCCCATGGAGGACACCCTCCAGGGCCTGCCCGGCCCGCTGCGCGCCGTCGTGCGCCTGGACCGCTTCGCCCCGCTGCGGGCGGCCATCAGCGCCGTCCTGCTCACGGTGGCGCGGCTGGCCTCCCGGGCCGGGATCACGGCGGTCGAGGTGGGCAGCGCCAAGGTGCTGCGCCGCTTCGAGACGCGCCGCGGCATCCGCGAGGTCATCCCGACGGCATGAGGCACCTGCGGCGCGGCTGACGCCGTCTGCCCGGACCTCAGCCCGACGACGTCAGCCGCACGGGCTCCCGCCCCGCACGGACCCCGTAGAGCGGCGCCGGGAACCGGGAGGGCCGGGCGTGCTCGACGGCGAGCGCCGCCCCGGCGAAACCGAGCACCGCCTGCGGGAACCCGGCGTTCGTGACGTACGGCCACACCATCGCCGCGAAGGGCAGGAAGGCCAGGATGCCCAGCACCGTCGCGGCCGCGGCGCGCTCAGCGCCCTCGGTGGCTCGCACCGTCCGCAGGGCGCGAACGCCCACGGTCGTCAGGGCGAGGACGGCGGACAGCAGCAGGCCGACGCCGCCGCGCAGGACGAGGGTCAGGTACTGGTTCTCCGTGGCCTCGAACTGCACGCTGTCAGGGGTGTCGATCCCCAGGCCCACGGCGGCGGCCCGGCCCAGCAACGGCAGGTAGTCGCGCTGCCAGATCAGGATCCGGTACTGGACGGTCTGAGGCAGCAGGCTGTCGTCCGTCCCTGTGGCCGGGGTCGCCTGCTGCTCGAACCGGGTGTCCAGAGCCGTCGCGAACACCACGGCTGCCACGGCCCCGGCCACGGCGAGGAGCACCGCCGCCCGCCGCAGCCGCCTCAGGACCAGTCCGACGACGAGCACCGCCACCGGGACCCAGGCGAAGAAGGTGATCGTCACCGCGAGCACCATGGCCGCGGTGTCGACGAGCAGGACCACGACGAGCTGCCAGCGGCGCAGCACGGTGCGGTCGCCCCGCAGCAGCAGGCCGGCGGCGAGGACGAGCGGGACGATCAGGTACCCACCGAAGGAGTGCGCGATCGGGAAGGGCCCGGTGATCCGGGGGTCGGCCTCCCCGGGGGCCGGCATGAGCCCCTCACCGACCGTGGCCATCACTGCCTCGCGCACGCCAGGCACCTCGACGTACTGGCCGAGCCCGATCAGGGCAGGCACCAGGCTCAGGCCCAGGACCCAGCGCAGCACGACGACGAGGTCGCCACGGCTCTCGATCGACCGTGAGGCCGTCCACCAGGTGACGAAGAGGAAGGCCGGCAGCAGGCCGGACCGCAGCAGGGTGTCCGCGTCGGCGTCCACCCCGGCGACGTAGTGCAGCACGGCGAAGCCGAGGCCGGCCACGGCGAAGGCCCCGAGCCCGAGGTCCACCCCGGAGAGAGGCCGCCACACGCGAGGCCGCCGGACGAACACCACGACGGCACAGGCGAGCAGGAGCAGCTCGGAGATCTTCAGCCCCGGAACCAGGACGCCCCGACCGAGCCCGGCGAGCGCAGGGACCACCGCTGCCACCACCACCGCCGCCACGACCGGTCGGTGCCAGATCGCCACGGCGATCCCGGCGACCACGGCGACCGCGGGAGGGCCGAGCGGGGTGATGGCCGCCGTCGCGCCGGCGACGACCGCCACGAGCAGGAGGACGGGGACCGCCCTCCACAGGACCGAGGCCGTGCTCGGGTCGGCCTCCTGCGTGCCGCGCCCGACGCTCACGTCCGCGGGGTGCTCGCGCCCGGGGCCTCAGGTGCCGGGCCGACGTCGTGCTGCGTCGTCTCGGGGACCAGAGCAGCGGCAGGATCGGCGGGCTCAGCTGTCTCCGCCACCGGGTCGTGCTCAGGGCTCTGCGCCGCGTGGGCGCCCGCGGACGCCGTCGGACCGGACGAGGTCTCGTCGCTCTCTGCGCCACGCGTCGCGCCCCCGCGGCGTGCGGTGGGTGTCACGACGACCACGGCCTCGTGGGTGCCGACGTCGTCGAGGGCACGCAGGGCGGCCGAGGTCGCCCGCATGCTCGTCCGTCGCGGCAGGGCCAGCACGACGGCCTGGGCCCCCTGGGCCTCGCGCTCGGCCGC
>NZ_JALPKN010000620.1 GCF_023630195.1 Actinotalea sp. C106
TTGGCCTCCGACTTTCGCCCTGCCCGCCGACCCGCTGCTGCGCAGGGCCACCACCCGCGGCGCGCGGCGGACCTGGGACCGCCTTCGCGGGCGCCGCGTCGTCGAGCCCGTCGCGGACCCCGATCAGGATCCGGTCGAGCCCGACCGGTGAGCCGGAGGATCGGTGCTAGGAGCCTGAGCCGATCCCGGGGACGCGCTCGAGGGTCTCGTCGAGCCGCTGCTGGAACTGGTCTTCGCAGGCTGTGGTCGCCGAGATGGTCAACGCGTCCCGCAGGCAGGACTGCCGCTCCATCTGCACGGGCCACAGCGCGAGCATCGTGACCAGGGACAGCGTGAGGAGCGCCGCGAGCCCGAGGCCGAACCCCAGGATCGCGACCAGGGCGCCGCGCAGCCCGCTGCGCCAGACGGCGCGCAGCGCGCGGATGCCCAGCACCACCGCACCGAGGGCGAAGGCCAGGGCGGCGGCCTGCCACGGCAGCGGCAGCGAGACCGCGAGGATCGTCGCGAGCATCATCAGCCCGAAGTGCATGACCTGCCGGCTCGCCTCGCGGGCCGCCTCAGGGTCCACCGGGGGGCGGGGCGCGGGGGTGTGCTGCCCGGGCTCGTGCTGGCCCGGGCCCTGCTGAC